>JAFAKL010000248.1 GCA_019235445.1 Verrucomicrobiota bacterium
CCGCGGCCAAAGACGCGACAGCCACCCTCGACCAATTACAAGAGTTTTGCCGGCAACGGAATGAAACCGAGACTTTCGAGCCGCTCGATTTGCTGGCAGCCTTGACGAAGCCATCGCCAAGGCCCAACCCCGATGGCACGATGAAGGAGTAGATATGCTCGTCGCTCGCGCCTTTAAAACCGGCCAACTGACCTGCGGCGAATGGCATGCTATTTCGGCGACACTACACTAAAGATGGCGCAACTCCGGGATTGAATAGGTCTTTTGCAGCTGGGCAGCGTCCTCCTGAACTTGTTGGGCATCGAGGTAAATCTCGCGGGGATCTTCTTCGAATTCGATTTTATGGAAACCGCCCATCGGATTTTTCGCTGCTTCGGCGAACTCCTCCAGATTCTGAAGTTTGCGGCCGTTCAACTTTGTCACCACCAGGTTATTCAGTTGTTCATAGCCGACCGTGTCTTCGGTGGGTAGAATTTGGGTCAGGATGATGATTTTTCGCCCATCGGGAAACAAATCGGACTGAAATCGATCGTAGTAAACCAACCGTTGCGGTGCGTCCTTTAACCAGTTAGCACCCCATTCGCGCAGGTATTGCCGGGTCAATTCCTGGAACACTAAGCCGCCTAGAATGTAATAACGAGGGGGTTTCCCAATAGTGTAAGGCTCGATCGCGTAGCCCTCCACGGGTTTCCGGAACAATTCGATGCGCAACTGCCGGCGGTCGCCATTTCGAATCACTGTCATCATCAGAGACTGCCCGGAATAGGCTTCCGTGGTGGTTAGATGCGTGATGGAAAGCTTTCCATAGACCGGGTGCAGATAGTTCCCGTCTGGATCCACTTGTGTATGTGCAATGGCGACCAGAACGTCGCCCTCTTGGATACCCGCTTTCGCGGCCGGCCCACCTTGGTCAACCTGGTTGATGTAGACTCCGCCATCGGTATCCTGGAGCTTCAGATAGCGGCGTAGCTGAGGATCGCGGGTGGGGGAGAAGCCCATCCCGGCTCGTGGAAATCCGCGATAAGGCTGGTGCTGCGATTCCACCAGAAAATGCTGAATCACCGGGCCTGCGATCGCATCGATGGTTTGAGAGCGGCTATCATAGCGCATCAGGAACGCCGCCAACTTCTTCCCTTTGACGATCGGAAGCGTAAAGCTGTTTTCCCGGAATTGCAGGGGACAACTCATTCGGAACATCAGATATCCGGAATCTTCCAGCGCATACCTTCCAACTTCAACAGTGGTAACTAACGCTTTGGTGGAAACTGGCGTTCCGTTCGACTCGAGTTGCAAGACTTCTACCTCATCGCCTGCCTTGACATCGGTGGTGATTTGCAGCGGTTGCATTCCCTCAAGGAATTTCGGGTCTGTCGAGTGAAGTATGGCAAGGTTGGCTTCGTAATCGATCACCTGGACGGTGGCGGTAGCTTTTTCTCCGCTATCGGCTCGCTCCAATTCGATATAATCGTTGTTGGCAACCAGTTCCGCCGTTACGAGGATGTTGCCGCCATCGATAAGCACTCCCATCCCTCGGCGGCTAAACGGGGCTTCTTTATTCCAGGGCCGGAAAAAGTCATAAGCCTGGTTGGTTGAATTGACGCGTACCACCGACCCCTTCTGCTCAGGGGGAGCTGGTGCTTCCTCTGGTGTCGGCTCCGCGGCGCCATGGCCGGTTTGAAAAAACCCGATTGCCAACAGGAGAGTCAGAAACTTTCTCATTTCAACAGGCCGCCTTCCACAAATTGCTCCTTCTGCACATTGTAGTTGCCGATAATCCGATCCCTGGCCCGCTCGACCGCGGAACGTTCCAGAACAGCCGGACGAGCGCTGCCGACGAAATGAATGACGTAATAGTCGCACTTCTGCGCGAACGCGTTCGCCATGTCCTCGAGCGTGCCGATCTTCTTATTGTTGATGTCGTCTACGATTTGAAATCGCAGATCGGCCAGGTATGCGTTGACTGGATCGGGAAGAATGTTCGATAGAACGATCACTTCGGGATGGGTGCGGTAGATTTCGTCTGTGACAAAGAAATTGTAGTGATATCGGAGTCGCATATCTTCCACTTGATAAGCGTCCATGAAATTCTTGGACAACGGCTGAAAGACCAACCCGCCAAACAAAACAAACCGGGGCGGTGAATCGTAGTGGTTGGCCTGCATCAGGTAGGGCCAATTCCCGGTCAGCTGCAACTCGACTGTCTGCTTCTTCTTATCCCGCAGGATGTCGAGCTTCACTTTGTCTCCCTTGAACTTGCGTTCGACAATTTCGGGCATCTCGACACGTTCGCCGTCGAGTTGAACGAACCCATCGCTGGCGATCGGGAGATTGTCGATGGTGAGCAGTACATCGCCCTGCTGCAAGACTCCATAGCTGCATCCCGCGGTCGAGACAGAGCTTACCATGACGCCCTGTTCATTGTCAGGCAGGCCGAGAGCGCGGCGTTCGGCTGGATTGACCAGTTTGAAATAGGTGAGCGACAAGTCCACATACCCGTCGTAACGCCCGTTCGAGATATCTTTAAGAAAGCGCCGAATCACGGGCGTGGGAATCATGTACCCCACATTTTGAGCCACGTCGCCGCTGTATCCCTGAAAGGCGACTCCGACCACTTTGCCGTCTTGCATCACCGGACCACCAGAATTTCCGGGATTGATGGCGGCGTCTATTTGTACGGCCAGATGAGAGTCTATCCCGGAATGGCTGTATACCTGGAAATCGATCCGCGAGATAATCCCGCGGGTAACCGACAGCCGTTCTCCTCCGATCGGGTAACCGTACACGCTGACCGGCGACTCTATCGCTGGAATTCCTCCGGTGGTCAGAGGGCGCGTGTTTTGGAAGAAACTCTTATCCAGGACGCGCAGTACGGCAAGGTCGCAGTCGTGACCAATGAATTGAACAGTGGCCGGATAATGCTGCGGGTCGTCTTCCTTTTCGACCACAATAAAACTCGCATTGCTCACCACATGCGCATTGGTCAAGATTCGATCGCCGTCGATCACAAATCCCGCCCCGACTCCGACCGACATCGATCCTGGATTCCATGGCACCTTGTAGTCCGGCTCCTGAGAGGTCGTCGTAATACGGACCAGGCTTTTCCGGATCTCGACTCCTTTGGGAATTTGTGCAATCGCGTTCGCGACTAGGAAAAAGAAGGTGACAAGAGCTACCCTGGGAATCATCGGTTTGAGGCGGAAAATTGGCCTATAAGCGAGCGGACGTCAACCAACGGACTCTCATACGTTGAATCTGAACTCCATTACATCGCCGTCTTTCACCACGTACTCTTTTCCTTCAATCCGCAGTTTCCCGGCTTCCCGGCCTTTCGCGAATGAGCCAAGTCGAATGAGGTCGTCGAAATGAATCGTTTCCGCCGCAATGAAACCGCGCTCGAAATCGGAATGGATAACGCCCGCCGCAGCAGGAGCCTTGTCGCCCGCGTGAATAGTCCAGGCTCGGGTCTCCTTTTCTCCGGTCGTAAAATACGTACGAAGGCCCAGCAAATGAAATACTGCGCGAATCAAAAGGTCCACGCCGCTCTCGCTCACGCCGAGTCCGGAAAGATATTCCGCGGATTCCGCCGGGGAAAGATCGACCAGTTCGCTCTCGATCTGTGCGCTGATCACCACCGCCTCTGTGGCAAGATGGGTGCGCACATAGCTTGAAACAGCCGCCACATGCTGGGCCGCCGGTCTGCCTGTCTCTCCAGCGGTGAGCGCGCCGAGATCGGATTCCGAAACGTTGCCTGCGAAAATGGTAGGTTTCGCGGTCAGCAGGAAGAAAGATCGCAGGATCAACTGCTCCTCAGGGGTCGCCTCGAACGTGTTCGCCGGTTTTCCGCTATTCAGATGAGGGATCAGAGCTTCGAGCAGAGCAGCTTCGGCTTTGGCCTGTTTGTCTCCCGTTCGAACCTGTTTTTGCAGGCGCTCGAGACGCTTCTGAGACGATCCGAGATCCGCCAGGATCAATTCCGTATTGATCAGTTCGATGTCCCGGATCGGATCGACTGAGCCGCTCACATGATGGACGTCGCCGCTTTCGAAACAGCGTACAACCTGCACGATCGCGTCCACTTCACGGATATGGCTGAGAAACTGGTTTCCCAGACCCTCTCCCTGACTCGCCCCGGCGACGAGGCCGGCAATATCGACAAACTCGATCGCCGCCGGCACCGTGCGCACCGATTTGGACATTTTTGCCAGCATCTCCAGCCGTTGGTCAGGGACCGCAACCACTCCCTGGTTCGACTCAATCGTGCAAAAAGGATAATTAGCAGCCTGAGCTTTGTGAGTGCGAGTCACCGCGTTAAACAGCGTTGACTTTCCGACGTTCGGCAACCCCACAATTCCTGCGCTCAACATAAAACGCGGAAGTTAGCTCCGGGACCTGCCCTAAGCACGCGAAATCTTGACTTTCTCTTGCGGCTTGCGAAAGCTTAACCTCAACCTATGGCCGAAGCTATTCCACCTCCTATGACTGCAAGCGATACCGGATTGCCTTCAAACGTCGCCGCCGGAATTTGTGCTATTTTTCATCTCCTCGGAGGGATCGTCTTCTATTTCATTGAGACAAAAGATCTCTTTGTTCGTCACTGGGCTATCCAGTCTATCTTTTTTGGAGGCGGATGGATTGGCGCTTTCCTGGCCATCTCGATTTTCTCGGGGATCCTCTCTCATCTTCCCGGGATCGGCTTAATTTTCGCCCTGCTGTTTGGCCTGGTTTATTTTGTTGTCTGGCTCGGGGGCATCATTCTCTGGGTGATCGGGATCGTCCAGGCTCTCCTGGGTCAGAGATGGGAATACCCAGTTGTTTCAAGGTTAGGAAAGCGATACTTCCCGAACTTGTGTTAGCCGGCGCTTTCGGCAGCGCCCGTTCGCATCCGGAATAGTCCTTGATCTCTGGTCTGGCAATCTGGGGGAGGCGGGGGAAGCCGATCGTCTCTGCCCATGGTCAGAATCCGAGGACGCGGACCGTCACCAGGATACACTTTTTAAGCCGTTCCGGCGACCTGCTTTGACGGCCCGGACCAATGGTTCGACAAACTCCTGGATCCGCCTGGGCAGCTCTTCGTCTTGGCCGAATTTGCCAATCCGTCGAACGATCGCGCTGCCAACCACCACGGCATCTGCAAAAGAGGCGACCTGACCAGCTTGGGCCGCAGTTGAGATACCGAAACCAACCGCAACCGGCAGATCTGTTTCCTCTCGAATCATGGCCACATGTTCGCCGATTGTTTGTGACAACGTTTCTCGCTCCCCAGTGACTCCCTCCTGGGAAACATAGTAAATGAATCCTTCTGCCCGGGAGGCGATCTGCGCGATCCTCTCTTTGGAAGTCGTCGGCGCCACCAGGCGAATCCGATGCAGAAGTTTCGCCGGAGCGTCAGGTAGCAGGGTTTCGTCGGGCGGCAAATCCAGCAGCAGTAAGCCGTCCGCCCCGGCGTCAGCCGCATCGCGCTCGAATCGTTCGAATCCATATTGAAACAACGGATTGAGATAACTGTAGAGGATGATCGGAAAATCGAGGTGCTTTCGGATCTCAACAATTGTTTTCAGCACTTTCGGAACTGTCGTGCCGGCTGCCAATGCCCGTTGCGCGCCGAGCTGATTTGCTACTCCGTCTGCCAGGGGATCCGAAAACGGAATTCCGATTTCTAGAAAATCGATTCCTGCTTTAGACAATCCGACGGCAACGTCCACTGTCCTTTCCGGCGTTGGATCCCCTCCAGTGATATAGGCCATGAATCCGCTGGCGCCTTCACTACGAAGTCTCGAAAATCTCTCATCGATCCGGTTATCCATAGGGCTTGCGATCTATAGTGCCGACGGCGACAAACAGAAATAGTCCGGTGTCCTGCCGTAGGGAAAGGTTAATATTTAGGAATCGACTCTGAAGCTGAAGGACCGGGACATCTCGATCTTTGGCCCGTAATGCTGCATGAAATTGTTGCCAATATTTTGCTAACGATTAATCATTAGGCTGCGCCCAGGTTCAAATCGATACGCGCTTTCCGCCATGTCCGGCTACTCACACTGACAACTGTCGTCATTACGCCTGCCTTATGCCCCCATCTCTCACCGCGGCCCTGCTAGCCGGGGGCAAATCCCAGCGCATGGGTCAAGACAAGGCTTATCTTCCAGGCGAATGGGAGGGTGCCTCGATGCCTCTTTGGGAACGGCAACTGGCGGTCTTGCGATCTGTCTTTCCTGAGAAGCTCGTGATCTCCGGTCCCCCCAAGCCGGGGTACCCAGCGTCCATCCCGGTCTTGGCGGACGAGTGGACCGGCGTGGGACCCCTGGGAGGGATCGCCACCTGTTTGAGGGACACCCGGACCGACCTCCTGCTTGTACTGGCGATTGATTTACCCAAAATCGAACCTGAATTCCTGAAGAAGCTCTTGGACCGGTCCGAAGCTGGCTGCGGCATCGTGCCCGTGCATCAGAACCGTTTCGAACCGCTGATCGCCGTCTACCCGAGAGCAGTCCTTGAAGTGGCACTCGACCAGCTCCGAGAGCGGGACTACGCCCTTCAGCATTTCATCGGGAAGCTGTTGGAAAACGGTCTCATGACCAGCTACGAAATTGACTCCAGCGAACTCCATCAGCTGGAAAACTGGAACACCCCGTCAGACGCTGGTCTCTTATAATCGTTCTCGTTCTCGTCGTCGTTTGCGATTTCTGACCGGCGCAATTGCAGTGCCTCGCCCCTTCACCCTGCCGGCTGGATCGGGGCCCATCACATTGCCAAAGTCGGAGAACGAAAAC
>JAFAKL010000340.1 GCA_019235445.1 Verrucomicrobiota bacterium
TGGACAATGTCAATGGCATGGATGCTGATGCCCGGACAAACGTGGCTCGGCGCGGCGGCATCTTTCCTCGGCATGTGGATCGTGATGATGGTGGCGATGATGCTGCCATCCTTGACGCCAATGCTCTGGCGGTATCGCAGCGCAGTCAAAAGGACAACCGAAGGGCGCCTGAGCATGGTAACCGCGTTGGTTGGCGTAGGATATTTCTTCGTATGGACTCTCATCGGTCTGGCCGCCTTCCCGCTTGGTGCCGCGCCCGCGACGCTTGAGATCGACGTGCCGATACTAGCGCGCGCCGCTCCGATCGCAGCGGCTGTGGTTGTCGTGATCGCCGGAGTGCTCCAGTTCACCGCATGGAAGGCGCATTACCTAGCCTGTTTTCGAATGACGCCAAGCGGCGGCGGTACGTTGCCGGCAGATGCCAACACGGCTTGGCGGCACGGTCTGCGGCTCGGTCTCCAATGTACCTGCTGCTGTGCCGGCCTCACGTTGATCCTCCTTGTCATCGGTGTCATGGACCTGCGCGCAATGGCTGTGGTGACCGCCGCAATCACCGCCGAACGTCTCGCGCCCGCCGGTGAGCAAGTCGCACGAGGCATCGGGGCAGCTGCCATTGGGATGGGGTTGTTTCTAGTCGCGCGGGCAGTCGGAATCGCATGATGAACTAATCTCAGGCAAGCCTTGGTGTGTTCCTGTCAGCCAGCGATAACAGGGTTCTCCAGTACTCCGATCCCTTCGATCTCTAGCCGGACCAGATCCCCGGGCCTCAGGAAGATCGGTGGCCGGCGAAACACACCGACTCCCGCGGGAGTGCCGGTGCTAACAATATCTCCAGGTTCCAGAGTCATCGTCTCGGAAAGAAAGCTTAACAGACGCGGAAGACTAAAGACCCACTCCGCCGTAGATCCGTTCTGCATGATCTTTCCGTTCAGATAAGTCCTTAAGCGGACATTTTCCGGATTTGGAAGTTCGTCCGAGGTAACAACGCAGGGTCCAATTGGACAAAACGAATCGAAGTTTTTACCGAGCGTGATTTGATTTCCATGGAATTGAACATCACGAGCCGAGACGTCGTGCAGAATCGTGTACCCAAAGATGCAACTCCGCACTTCGTTTTCCGGTGTTGCTGACATACGGCGGCCGATCACCACGGCGAACTCGATCTCGTAATCCAATTGATTTGTGCGCTTCGGATAGTGGATGGGGTCACCGGGCCCGATTACCGTCGAAGGCATCTTGGCGAAAAAAAAGGTTCATCCGGCAATTTTGCCTCTGGGTTTTCTTCGTGGTGGGATCGGTAATTGACGCCTGAGCAGAGGATCTTGCCTGGGCGTGGGATGGGCGCCAGGAGTCTTACCGCCGTCAGCGCGTAAGTGGAGTTCGCTACGAGCGGGTTTTTCAAGAGCTTCCGTGCCCGCACCAAACAGCGCTCCCCCCCGCGAACGAAGCTGAGCAGGTTGCTCGGAAGCGCTGGGTTAGCTGCGTGCAAATCGATTAAGCGGTCGGTTCCCGGTAATTCTGCTCCGAGGCGGGGCGACTGATCGTTGAGCTTGAAAGCGAAAAGTCGCATGGGTTAATCTCTGACGAAAACGCCTTTGTGTACCGAGCCGGGGTCTTGCGCAATCCTCGAAAAGACCTCCGGTGCGGACCAGAGATCGAACTCAGTCGCAAATTTTGGATATTGGACTTTGCCGACGGCTAGCAATTTCAGAGCCTCGGGAAAACAATTCATTTCTGTCCGTGAGCCCAGGATGGTCATTTCCTTTCGCGTGAAGTCGAGACCTGGAAATTGGATTTGGACTCCTTGCGCCACTAGCCCCACGATGATGATTCTGCCGCCGGCCGCTACAAGGCTTGCCGTGGATTCCATAGCTTTCGCGTTGCCGGTCGCTTCCATAACCACAGGTGCCCCTTCCTGATTGGTTTGCTCGAGGAGCCGGTCTAGCAATTGCTCATCTGCTTTCAAAATCTCCGCACCTAGCAGGCGCGCCGTATCCAAACGCGACTCAAGGACATCCGCCGCCACGACCCGGGCGCCAAAGGCCAAGGCGACCTCAATCAGAGCAAGCCCGATAGGACCGCATCCTAGGATTAATACAAATTCGTGATGCTTAATCTGAGCACGACGACAGGCATGGACGCCGATAGTCACCGGTTCGGCGAACGATGCCCAAAACGGTGAAACACCCTCCGGTACGGCATAAAGATGACTAGCCGGTACAACGAGAAACTCGGCATAGCCGCCGGCTCGGTGGACGCCAATGATCTCCATGTTTGCGCAACAATTCGGCTTTCCAGCTCGGCAGGGATAGCAGCGCCCACAGCTGAGGAAGGGCTCAACTACGACCAGTTGGCCCGATTTGAGATCTGTCACTCCCGAACCCACCGCCTGCACCGATCCGCAGATTTCGTGTCCGCCAATGATTGGGTATCTTGCGTACGGACTTTTGCCTAGGTAAATGTGCAGGTCGCCGGCACATATTCCAGTAGCTCTCACAGAAATGAGTACTTCATTTGGCCCGGGTTTCGGTTGGTCCCATGGGCCAACGCGCATGATATGTGGAGCATCGAAGATAGCTGCTTTCATGACGCTTCGATGATCTCGCCGGGTTTTAGGACGATCGATTCCGGGACTTTCGATCCTCCGGCTTTGGCTTCAGCAAGATGAGCGATAAATTCTTGAACCTCTGGACAATTTGGATCGATGTAGTGACAGGGAAGCACCTTTTCGAGTCCAAGCCATTGCGCGGCAAGCGCGCCTTCTCGGGGGCTCATTTCAGCGGTTAGCATCTGACCCGGCATGGGAAACCGACCTAAAATCTCCAGCGGATTTGCGATCCCGACGCATCCTATAGTCGGTTTATAGAGTTCTGCTTGCAATTTCAGATCAGAAAAGATCGCAGTGTCGCCGTAATGATAGAATCGGACTGTAGGCGCAAGAGTAATAATGAAAGCCATCGGCACACCGCTGGCAAGCGTGCCGTCCGGCATCAGAATTTGCGACCAGTGATGGCATTCCACCGGTTGAACATGTATCCCATTGATCTCGACCGCGATTCCCCAGGTTGTCGTCCTGATCTGACTGGGCGGTATGCCTTTGGCTGTCAAATAGGCTTTTACTTCGCCTCCGCAAACGACAGGCGCACCGGTGCGCCGAGCGAGATTTTCGGTATCTCCCAGGTGGTCAACCGCGGCATGAGAAACAAGGATGAGGTCCGGCGGCTCAAGCTGGGCTGACTTTATCGAGCTTCCCGGATTTTCGTCCAGAAAGGGATCAACCAGGATGCGCCGGCCCGCCGAACTGATCAACTCGTACGCAGCTACCCCAAAAAAGCGGATGGTCGGGTTCGTCATTTTTCTGGTCGGAGACCGGTCTCCAAAGCTTTTACCAGATTAACTACCGCACAATTGTAAGGGGTAAGAATCTCAAGGCTTTGGCCCGCCTCTACGATTGCCCCATTGATCACATCGATCTCCGTAGGACGTTTTTGTTCGATATCTTGTAACATCGAACCCTTAGTGTTGGGCGCCAACTGCTTCAGGAGCCGTACGATAGCGCTCCAGCGTTCATCAAAATTCAAGTCGATCTTACGAGCATTTGCGACGGCAACAACTTCTTGCAAAAGATTTCGCATCAGCTCCTGCATGTCCGGGGAACCCAGGAGCCTGTCTGCGGTCATGCGTGCCAGAACAGAAGTTGGGAGGGTGGCAGCATTCAACGCCAGTTTGGACCAGATATCTTTCAAAACTGCGGTGGAAGTTTGGACTTCAATTCCGCCTGAAGCCAAAAAGCTTGCTACCTTTTCTGCTCGCTCGCTTACCGAGCCGTCCAATTCTCCCAGGTAGGTCGGTCCTTGTCCGCCGTGAAAGACCTGCCCGGGCCCAAGCGCCGTTGCACTGTGGTAGCTTACTCCCACGAGAACTTTCTCAGGCCCGACGAGATTGCCAATGCGCGAAGCGTTGCCCCAGCCGTTCTGCAACGAAAGCACAACTGAGTTATCTCCAAGAAGAGGCAGAGCGCTTCGGACAGCGGCCTCAGTATGATAACATTTCACAAAGACAATCAAGAGATCGACTACCCCGACACTCCTGGGCTCGGTCGTCGCGCTTATCCGGAAAGATTTATCGTTTCCCGCCTTGTCCCGGACTATCAATCCCCGAGACGAGATGGCATCGACAACCGGCTTGGCAACATCAATGAGAACTAGCTCGTCTCCGGCCTTCGCTAGAAAACTCCCGAAAACGCTACCCATCGCGCCCGCTCCGAGGATGGCTGTTTTCATAAAGAGGGGAGCAGATTGAAGCGCGAATCTTCTATACCGGTCTGGTACACTGATGAGAGTAAGTCTCCGCCTAACAATCAGCTTTAGCTAAGCCGGAAAATCATGTCGCTCCGTTGGAACTGAACGATAGATCTTCGGGAAACGGTTCGGTGCGCCAGCCAGACGGGGTCCGACCCGTATGTTTGCGAAATGCTCGAGCGAATTCATGTTGACGCTCATACCCGAGCTGGTCGGCAATTTCTTTGATTGTCATCGGAGTCTCAAGAAGCAGGTCACTCGCCTTTTGCATACGGAGCCGAAAAAAAAGTTGAGTCGGCGAGACACCAAAAACGTTCTTGAAGCGATGGCGCACGGAGTCGTAATTGGGTACCTGACCGATCTGGTGAACGAACTCATGCGATCTGCCTACGCACTCGTTAACTACATGCCAGAGATGCAGAACATCGGCATCCGGTTGTTCGGGCAAAAGCTGTTGACTGTGATCATTTTCTACCCAACGTCCCAAGTTCACAAGCAACAGCTGGAGCCAGGCTTCCGCGCCGAGCTCGTTATTCCCCAACGGCTGGGTATGCTCGTTGAAAAGCTTGATGAACAACCATTTGAAGGTCGACGTTTGCTCCGGCGTCAGATGCCAGATCCGACGAGTCGCATTTGGCTCAGACAGATAAGCCAAGTGCTGACAAAGCGGCGAAGTAAAATGAATAACCCAGAACCGCGGTCTCTGTCGGCTGGAGTTCCAGTGTCCATGCGGTTCTCCGGGAAGAAATAGATAGAGAGTGTTTGGCAAGGAAGTCAACTTTCCCTCGGCGCAGCCGTTCATTGTTGAATCGTCTGTGACCAAAGTGAACTCGGGAAAAGGATGGGAGTGATAGTCGCAAAATGCGCCCGGTGCGGATCGCAGACAGCGCATCGAGCGAATACGGGACCGATAATGGCCGGGAATCGAAAGGCTCTGGTCCATGGCAGAAAGACGGGAAGTTCGGAACTCAGCAACAGGCTGTCGCATCAGGATTGGCGATTCATGATTTGGGGTTCAAGATGGAGGGCGACTCACTTGCCAAAGTACTGAGATATTGCAGACTCTCGGTCGCCCACGCCCTCTCGAGGGCAAGGGTCTCCTCCAGCGTTTTGGTGAAAGGTGTCCAGAGCTCAACGATCACGTCAGGTCGGTGGTGAAACTGGGCGAGCCGCTTGAAGATTTGGTCGAGTGGCAGCCTGCCTTGTCCGGCCGGTCTGCCCAAGAAGACGAAACCCATCAGGTGATCGAGACGCTGGATGACGAAGTCTTTCAGGTGCAAGTTGATCGTAAGAGAAGCGAGATTGTCGAGAATCTGATCCGTGCTCTCCAGCGCTCCCAAGGAATTGACCACATCCAAGCAAATTCCAAGTTTCGGATTGTTTATCGTATTGATCAGATGGGCAAGATCGCTGGTTGGGTAAGCTTCATAGTTTTCCAGCGCGATCGAGACGTCGGCCTGAACAAACTCCGGCAGAACCAGACTGACATTTGTTTCAATCTCCGAGATAGGTGCCGGAAGGCCCTGCTTGCTCTCCATCGTCCGGATCAATCTAGCTTCGAGCTGCAAGGCGATCTCGAGATACTTAAGTAAGTGGGAGCGATCGACCCCGCGCGTTCCCACCTGGAGGTCGATCCCGTAGTCCTGAGAAAGCTTCCGAAGATCTTTTAGTTCAGCGATCGTCAGTTCGTCCAAAGGTAGATTGTCCGCGATCTGCACAACCTTGACGCCCAGTTCTGCAGCTTGCCGGACTAACCCACTCGGGGACATCGGTTGCCTGGGCCGGCGGTCGCCGACCGTTCCGACCGCCCAGGGATAAGTCCAGGAACCGATGCCGATTCTGCCTAGGCCAGGAATATTTGTTCGGGCTTCCATTTAGTTAGGCTTGACAGATATCGCGGACGCTTTCCTTGAGTGCCGGAATTGAAATGACCTCGCGCCATTCGTCTCGAAATATCCTTTTCATGTTTTGCTCTACCGCGCGCCTTGCTCCATCCGAGACTGGGAATCCGGCGAAACCGAAAACTATTGCAAGTTCGGTTCGAATGTGGCCAAGACAAAAATCCCAGGCAGCTTGGCGCGGGACACCATGTTTGATCGCTTCCTCCATTGCTTGCTTCATGATCATGACGCAGGTCAGCATAGTAGATTCCACGACCGCGGGTTCCAGAATGGCCATCTGCTCAACGGTAATCCGATGAAGTCGGAGGATAGGAGCAAACATGTCGGCTGCCAGTTTTTCTCCGATCGGGTAATGTTCCTCCGGACCGTGATGTAACGCACAGACTACGCTTTGAGCCAGCGTACTGCGGCCGCCGAACCAGTCGGACTCGGAATCGGCCGGTGAGCTGTCGGTAAACAGCGGCGGGTGACAGGGGTGTGCGACGAAGTAGGTAAGGTCCTCGCGGATTGGCATAACCTCGGCGTATGCGGCAGCCGGGTCCAGCCCAAAAACCATGGTGCGCGGGCGAAGCTTTGGTACGATCTGATGAGTGACTTTTCCGATCGACACATCTGGAATTGCCAGGATGACGACTTCGGCTCGACTTATGGCCTGTCCTGCCTCCACAGGTTCGATTTGTTGCTCGGCCAGCCGTTTGCGTCCCGTGTCGCTAATCTCAACATAGTCAATGGAGTATTCGGATCTTGGCCGAAGGTTTGCAATCAACCGGCCGCCCATTTTACCTCCGGCTCCGAGAAGGGTGACGTTCATAGTAAGTTTAGATTCAAAAGGTTAGAATGGAATTGAACGATCCGAGTTTTCCTTTTTCAGTCGGACGGTCTGTTGAGCACGCGCGGATTCATACGCCGCAAAAACTAATCTAAGGGTCTGGAGGTTGTCGGATCCGGTCGTCTCGCCTCGACCCGTTCCGCGCAAAGCGTCGGCAAGATTGCGATGGCAATCAACAATGCTGGCGTGGACCAATGCATAGCTGGGATCTGCCCACGGATAAGATCTCGGAGGGTGCCGGGCGGCTCTTGTTTCCTTGTGAGTGGTCGTACGAATCCAGTAGTTGGGTGCCAGTTCTACCGATCCTTTCTCGCCCTCAACGATAATGAAGGTTTCTGGGAACCGTTCAGATTCAAGACGGCTGGCGAAGCTCAGGTTGCAGCAGACAGTCATGCCATTTTCCATTGCCAGAAGGACTGTCGCAACGTCTTCGCCAGCAATTCCGGAGGTCACGTGGTGAGTTTGACAGGTGAGGCGTTCTGCTTCAGAGAACAGGAAACGGACGGCATCGAGGAGATGAACGCCCAGATCGGCAAGGATTAGTTCGGGAAGCTCACGCAGAGATGGTTGATTCTCGAAGACGGGGAAGCTGCAATTGAAATCGATTCGAGCTCTAAAAGGTTGACCAATTTCCCCGGAATCAAGAACACGTTTCAAATGGCGAATGGGAGTTTGCCAACGCCAGTTTTCATGAACGAAAAAGGGGATGTTCCGCTCAGCGCATGAGCGGACCATTTTTTCTGCCGTAGCGAAGTCTGCGGCCATGGGCTTTTGACAAATGGTCGCGACACCCTGGGAAGATGCCAGCTCGACCAATTCAGCATGGGTTTCAGGACTGGTCACAATATCGACCGCATCTGGGCGGACTCTCGCGATAAGCTCAGCCGGATCGTTGTAAGTATCCGGGATGTTGAAGCGGGCTGCTGTAACTCGGGATTTCTCAGCGTCAACGTCACAAACGGCCACGCAGCAGACATGCTCGATTTCGTGCCACGCAGGGATTTGATAGCGGCTCCAGAAACCGCAGCCTAAAACGGCAATGCGCAGGGGGTTCATCAATCGCTCTACTTTAATCGGCTCCTGCAGTCACCGCCTAG
>JAFAKL010000448.1 GCA_019235445.1 Verrucomicrobiota bacterium
TTACCGTCCTTTTTGCGTGTGCTGCAGCGCAGAAACATGACGGCACCCGATTATAAAGTGATTTTCTTTTTTGGGAATAGCCTGGGTCTGCACTACAAGACATTTTGAAAAACAGCTCCCTCATTTTCAGCAACTTACGATGTTAAACCCATCAAAAATTCCGGTCTCTGCCCTCGAATCGGCGAAGTCGGGTTAGGCCGGAACAAATGGCGGAGGCATCCTTATCCCCATAAACACCTTGGTGATGCAGGCCTTGATCGCGCGCAGCAGCGGATTGTCCTCCATCCTGTCAGAACTTCGCTACGACGTAACCTCGCTGACGCATCCTGGCCTCAGCAGCCTTCCATTAGTCGTCCTCCAGTCGCATATTTCTACCTTTCTCCCCCCGGAGTCCGTGATCGCTGCAGCCACGGAGCTATCGGGCATTGATGCGTTCATCGAATTGATCGATGTCGAAGCTATGCGCCAGATTTCCGATCCATTCAAGCTCCGCATCTCTCAATTGATTCCGGGGCAAACTTGACCAGCTCAACGTTTAACGTCGAACGTTGAATATCGAACGCCGAACATCGAAGGTTGTGATCGCCGCCTCATTTAATCTAGAGTAAACCCGCCATGCCGACTGCCGAGCGTTACCAACAATACGAACTACTCCGGCGGGAGGATGGCAGCCTTTGGGAGTTGGGGCGGGGAGCAATGGGCATAACTTACAAGGCCTACGATACCAACTTGCGCTTCGCCGTTGCCCTGAAAGTTATCAACGCCGCTTACCTCGAAAGCGAGACCGCTCGGCAGCGCTTCCGCCGAGAAGCGCGCGCCGCCGCTGCACTCCGGCACCCCAATGTTGCCTCGGTCCTTAACATGGGGACCGATCAGCAAAATTATTTTTACGTCATGGAGTTCATCGACGGGGAGACCCTCGATGCTCGCGTCAAGCGCGATGGGCCCATGACACCGTTGGATTCCCTGAACATTGCGCTCCAGGTCGCTCGCGCGTTGGCAGTCGCGGCCAGACAGCAATTGGTTCACCGGGATTTGAAACCGTCCAACTTGATGCTGGTGAATCAAGAAGACGAGTTGATGGTCAAGGTGATCGACTTCGGATTAGCGAAAGTCGCCAAGGACATGGGCGAGGATTCGGGGGCTCTCACCATGGGGGGATTCGTCGGCACGCCACACTTCGCCAGCCCGGAACAAGTGGAAGAGGGCGAAGTGGATGTCCGCTCCGATTTCTATTCGCTGGGAGCAACGCTTTATTTTGCCCTGACCGGCCAATCTCCGTTCTCGGGGTCTCTGGGGCAAATCATGAGCCAGCATTTGTATAAGCCCCTTCCGATGCAGCCGCTCTCAGCCCTGCCGGAGTGCGTCGCGTCTCTGGTGCAGCGGATGATGGAGAAGGATCGCAATAACCGGCCTCAAACCCCGCAGGAATTGCAGCGAGCAATCACCGCCTGTCTCGATGAAGTTCGCGGCCGCGGGGATTTTGGCGTCCGGAAAATCACTGAATTGACGAGCGCTTCTGAAACCCTCGATCTCACCTTTGCCTCCGGCCAACCCCTGGGCCCCGGCGTGACGCTCGCGCGAACTTACAAGCTCATCGAAGAACTCGTCGAGCTTCCGTACGGCCGGAAGTTCCTGGCGGACGACCTCCGCCATAAGCGCCGAGTGAACCTGATGGTTTTGAGTCCAGATTTTCTGGGAAACCTCTCATCTGTTTCTGCCCTGCGGGAAGCGGTGCGCCTGTTGCGCAAAGGGCCTCACCCGATGTTGAGAGAGGTCTATTCGCTCGAAACCGTTGGTGATCACAGTTTCCTGGTAGAGGAGTATGTCGCCGGGATCTCCCTGCTGGATCTTCTGCGGAAGCGTGGCGCGCTCACCGCACCGGAGGTAGCTCGGTTGCTAACTCTGTTGGCACCGCTTGCCGACCATGCGAGCAGATGCGGCCTGCAACACGTCGATCTCGGCCTCTCAGGAATTTATTTGTTGGAAAGGGTATCGACTCAGAACGAAATCCCCACGGACGCTTTGCGGCGTTCCCTGACCGCCTGGGAAACTCTGAATGCGAAGGTCGACGCCATCAATTTCTCGTTTTCCCATCCCACCGGAACCTGGACAGGGATGGCGACCCAGATCCAGGGCGCATCGGCAGAGGGACAGGGCGGCAGTTACGTGCGTTTACTGAGTCTGCTTGCTTACGAACTGCTGGGAGGCCCAAGGGCTAGACTCGGAGCAACCGGACAATACACGCCGGTAGCAACGCTGACTCAAGAGGGAAACGCCGTCTTGCGGCTCGGTCTCGTCGATGAACTCCAGTCGGCAGACGAACTGTCTCGCCGGTTAGCGGCCACGGTCGGCAATGCGCCGTTGCGTTCCCCTCCCCCCGAGATCATGGAGCGCTCCACCCCGGATTCCTCTCCGCGCACCCCGTCCTCCGTCCCGATTCCGTCCGAACAAAAGCAACGGCCCCCCAAAGAATCCTTTGGTCGAGCCCCGTCCTCATTTCCACTCCCCTCGGAAAGCAAAGAGGGTGGCGCCTCGGAGACCCTTCGCCGAGCACCGCCGCCAGAATCTCCTGCTGAAAAGCCAATCAAAAGGGCGGGCAAAATCCCTTCCTGGGGATGGGTCTTATCCATCTTGCTGGCTCTGGTGATATTGGGCGTTTTTTATTTCGTTAATCTGCCTCGGCAGATTCAGGAAATCGGCACGCTTTCCATTCAAACCGAGCCACCCGGCGGCACCATCCTGATGGACGGCAAACCACCACAGATACCACCAAACACATTCACTCACGTTCCGTTTGGGTCCCACCAGCTTTCCGCTACTCTGGGTAATCATGAGCCTTTCAGGCAGGAGATTCAGGTCCAGCAGGGGATGAGCCCGGAAATCCGTTTGCCACTCAGGCCGGTCCAGGAGCTTACCACTCTTTCCATCCAAACCGAACCAGCCGGTGCCAACATCCTGCTGGACGGCAAGCCGCCCCAGGTACCCCCGAACACATTTTCTCACGTTCCGTTTGGCTCCCATCAAATTTCCGCCAACCTGAGCAACTATGAGCCTTTCAGGCAGGACATCCAGGTTCAGCAGGGAATGAGCCCGGAAATCCACTTACAACTCAAGCCGCTCCAGGAGATCGCCACTCTTTCCATTCAAACCGAACCTCCCGGCGGCACCATCCTGCTGGACGGCAAGCCGCCCCAGGTACCCCCAAACACATTCATTCACGTTCCGTTTGGCTCCCATCAAATTTCGGCGACTCTGGAAAGCTATGAGCCAGTTCGGCAGGAGATTCAGATTCAGCAAGGAATGCGCCCGGAGATCCGTTTACCACTGAAGCCGATTCAGGAAATTGCTACTCTTTCCGTCCTGACCGAACCCGAAGGTGCCGCAGTCTTGCTGGACGGCAAGCCGCCACAGGTACCCCCAAACACGTTTACTCACGTTCCGTTTGGGCCTCACCAGCTTTCAGCCACTCTGGACGACTATGAACCGCTTAGGCACGACATTCAGGTCCTGAAAGGGATGAGTCCCGAGATTCGCTTGCAACTTAAACCCTTACAAGAGATCGCAGTTCTTTCCGTCCAAACCGAACCGGTTGGTGCCGCAATCCTTCTGGACGGTAAGCCGCCGCAGGTGCCCCCAAACATTTTCACCCACGTTCTCTTTGGCCCTCACCAGCTTTCGGCTATTCTGGAGGACTATGAACCGGTCAAGCAGGAAATCCAGGTTCGGCGGGGCATAAGCCCTGACATCCATTTGCAGCTCAAACCGATTCACGAAATCGCCGCTCTTTCCATCCAAACCGATCCTCCCGGTGCCGTAATCCTGCTGGACGGCAAGCCGCCTCAAGCGCCCCCGAACAGGTTCACTCACGTTCCGTTTGGGCCTCACCAGCTTTCCGCCACCCTGGATGGCTGTGAGCCGGTTAACGAGGAGATTCAGGTTCAGAGAGGAATGAGCCCGGACATCAATTTGCAACTTAGGCCGATTCAGGAAATTGCTGCTCTTACCGTCCAAACCGAACCCGCCGGTGCCGCAATCCTGCTCGACGGTAAACCACCACAGGTACCTCCGAATACGTTCACGCATGTCCCGTTTGGCCCGCATCAGCTTGCGGCCACTTTGGAGGACTATGAACCGTTGAAACAGGACGTTCAGGTTCGCAAAGGGATGAGTCCCGAGATCCGCCTGCAACTTAAACCAATGCAGGAGATCGCGGCTCTTTCGGTTCAGACCGACCCTTCCGGTGCGGCAATCCTGCTCGACGGTAAACCGCCACAGATACCCCCCAATACGTTCACCCACGTCCCGTTTGGCCCGCATCAGCTTGCGATCACTCTGGAGGACTATGAACCATTGAAACAGGACTTTCAGGTTCGCAAAGCGATGAGTCCCGTGATCCGCTTGCAACTTAGACCAATGCAGGAGATCGCGGCTCTTACCGTCCAAACCGAACCCGCCGGTGCCGCAATCCTGCTCGACGGTAAACCACCACAGGTACCCCCGAATACGTTCACGCATGTCCCGTTTGGCCCGCATGAGCTTGCGGCCACTCTGGAGGACTTTGAACCGCTGAGACAGGACTTTCAGGTTCGCAAAGCGATGAATCCCGTGATCCGCCTGCAACTTAAACCAATGCAGGAGATCGCGGCTCTTTCGGTTCAGACCGACCCTCCCGGTGCCGCAATCCTGCTCGACGGTAAACCGCCACAGACACCTCCCGGTAAGTTCACCCACGTCCCGTTTGGCCCGCATCAGCTTGCGGCCACTCTGGAGGACTTTGAACCGTTGAAACAGGACTTTCAGGTCCGCAAAGGGATGATTCCTGTGATCCGCTTGCAACTTAAACCAATTCAGGAAATCGCGGCACTTTCTGTCCAGACCGACCCTCCCGATGCATCAGTCCTGCTGGACGGTAAGCCACCTCAAGTGGCGCCGCACACCTTCACCCGCGTGCCGTTTGGCCCACACCAACTTACGGCTGCACTCGACAACTATGAGACGGTTAAGCAGGACATTGAGGTTCGAGGAGGGATGAACTCCGAAATACGGCTGCGACTGACATTAAGCCGGGAAACCGGGCCACCGCAGTTTGCACTTTTACTTCGGGACGCCCAACTGGGAGATTCAATCGCCATGATGAAAGTTGGTCTGCTCTATTTGAAAAGATTGACACCCAATGATGATGTTGAAGGATTTCAATGGCTAAACCAAGCCTTTGCGAAAGGCAACCTCGAGGCTGGTGCATACCTCGGCGATTGTTATCTGAGTGGTAGAGGAACAAAACCAGACGTTCAGAAAGCCGAAGAGATCGTCATGCCTTTGGCCAACCAAAACGTTGTTCCCGCCATGACCCTGGCTGGCCGGATTTTTCAATACAAAGCGGACATCTTGAAAGAGCAAGCTGCACGAAGCCCAAGCTCACAAGCGCGCAAACGATTGGACGCGCAGGCAAGCGAACTGGACCGCCAAGCCGCAAAATGGTGGGCACGCGCCGCCGAAAAAGACGATTTGAATGCTTCCGCGCATCTTGCCCAGTGCTATGAAAACGGCTGGGGCGTTGAGAAGAGTGAAGGAGAGGCAGAGAAACGTTATAAACTAGGTGTAGAACGCGGCAACCGGCTCAGCATGTTCTTCTATGGGCTGATGATCCAGCAGAAGCCCGGGCGCCACAGTGAGGCTGAGGCGCTGATAACTCGAGCAGCCGCGGCCAGCTTACCTTCAGCAATGCAATGGTGCAAGGAAAACGGCGTTCCTTTTGATGAAAAGGCGCCCAAGGAGGACCGCCCGTAAGGAAACTGGCTTGATCACTGGCCAACATATTCCGGGTCGAGGCCCTTGACCTGGGCAATTGTTCCGGTCTCAAGCGGCGTATCAAACTCATACGCGTAATCATCGACCAGACTTTCGCCCTCTAAATTGTAGCGCATCCTGACATCTTTGGCCGCAGGCGCAGTCGCGCGGCTCCGAGTGGTTCTAATAAGAACGGTCTGGATCTTATTCTTTTTCAGCTCCAATTTCTTCGCCGGCGAAAGCTGGCTGAAAAATGCTTTCGCGTTCCTCTCCGCGGCGCGGCGTTGCTCCTCGGTCGCCTGGTGCCGGATTAACATCGTTTGCGTCTGGATCGTACGGATGAACGTGTGCTCACCCCACGCAAAGGCTAACGAGCACCCGAGGGAGATGCACGAGGCAAACGTCACGACCTTCAGAAGTCCACTCTTCATAAATTAGAATTAGCCGGGCTCGGTTTCATTTGGCAGGTTCATTCCTTCTCTCGCCGTCAAGAGCTGACTCGCAGGGCTCCAACTCCCGTAAAACCTTTAGCGCTTTTCCATTCTAAAGAACGCAACCTCTTTTGCCATTAGTCGTTTTTTTCCTGCCAAGCAACCCGAATCTCCTGCTTGGGGTGTGATCGAGGAGTAGCAACTGCCCAGTGTCACCAGCGTCTCGCGACAATGAAAAACGGTTAGGCTTGTAGCTGGAGACCTATTGTGTCATCCCTGAACGTTTCTGCTGAAAGCTTAAGTATGTTTGGCTCGCCATCTTTTAAGTGCCATCCTGTCAAATTGAAGTCCGAATTGCGATCTGGAGTGGTCGCTTGCGCTCTGTTTTGCCTCTTAATGAGCGGCTTCATACAAGCGGCAGATAATCACGAAACAGTTGCTCCGAGGCCGCTGGATATCCATGTGCAACCTAATGGGTTTGGCAAGGTCAATCCCGCGGATATCACTGCAGTGCTACAGACGGCCGGCTTTGAGATCTGGCGGCATTGCCGCCGGACTCAACTCGATGGCATCGATGTTTACCATCGTAGCGATCATCCGCAAACCGATTTCAATCGCACCCCGAATGGGCGCATTTCGATCGGTCTGGCAAGTCAGGATACCTACTGGGCCCAATATAGCTTCCAGTTTGCGCACGAGTTCTGCCACACGTTAGCCAACTTCAGCAATAATCCGGGGCGGTCGGCACGTCACCCGCCCATCGCCAACTTCTGGCTCGAAGAAAGTCTTTGCGAAACGGCGTCTCTATTCACTTTGCGAGCCATGAGCCGCTCTTGGATAATCGCCCCTTCCTTTCCTGCCTGGCGGGATTACGCTCCATCATTTACCGCTTATGTTGAGGAACGACTGACGGCTCCCGAGTTTCATCTTCCGGCTGGGATGCCATTTTCAGTTTGGTTCCAGGAGAATCAGCTTGCCTTGCGACAGAACCCCTTTTTGCGCGATCGAAACACGATCGTCGCGCTCCAACTCCTGTCCTCATTTGAAGCGGAACCGCGCGGTTGGGAGGCCATAGCGTTCCTTAACCGTGGTTCTTCGGATCCGAATCAGAACCTGGCGAGGCATCTTGCCGAGTGGTATTCCGCATGCCCGAGCGACCTTCGTTCCTTTGTCAGAAGGCTGGCGGCCGTCTTCGCGGTCAAGATATAGATCCCCGCTAATCACGCAAACTTTGAGCTGATATTGGTTTTAACCTGAGGAGACCGGGTAGGAAAGGGCGGCATCGAGGCGTTGTCTTGCAAGTAACGCCTTGAGCGGCTTCACCACGCTTGACGTCGGGATAGATCCGAGGGCTGTCTTGGGAACGATATTTAACGGTGAGCCGAAATGTTTCCAGGTTGATAACCGCCGAAAAGAATTGATTTGCCGATGAAAGTGGTTGTTCTCAACGTCGGCTCCGGCAGCCAGAAGTGTTCGCTGTTTGAGCTGCCGAACGAATCCCTGGGCGATGAGCCCATTGATCCGATTTGGGAAGTAAAGTTCGATTCCACCGCTCCCGATCAACCGCAAGGTAAACTGCTCGTTCGTGCCACTCTCCATGGAGAGAACATCGAAGTTGGGGCCGTCGATGAAAGCGCTCCGACGGCCGAACGGATCGAATATTTGCTGCGCATGCTCTGCGACGGACCCGCAAAGGTGATTGGCGAATTCGATGACATCGATGTGATCGGACACCGCGTCGTGCATGGCGGTGCAGAGTTTGACCAGGCGGTGCGCGTCACCGCCGAGGTGGAAGCGGCAATCCAGCGTTTCGCAGGTTTTGCACCTCTGCACAACCCGAGCAATCTCACCGGCGTTCGCGTGGCACGGAAACTCTTCGGCCAGGAACAGAGGCAGTTTGCGGTCTTTGACACGGCTTTTCATCGCACGCTCTCCACCGCGGCTGCCGCCTACCCCGGTCCGAGTGCGTGGCTCGATCAAGGTATTCGCCGGTACGGTTTTCACGGCACGAGTTTTCGTTACGCGAGCGGGCGCGCAGCTCAGCTGCTCGGGCGCACTAAGGATCCGGAATTGCGGCTTATCCTGTGTCATCTCGGCGGTGGCTGCTCGCTCTGCGCAACTGTTGACGGCCGTAGCATCGACACGACAATGGGTTTTACGCCGCTGGATGGCCTCGCGATGTGCACGCGCTCGGGCGCGGTCGATCCAGGCATCCTGCTCTATCTATTGCGGCAAGGCGCAACCGCCAACGAGCTGGAAAAGATGCTCAACAAAGCGAGCGGCTTGAAAGGCCTCTCCGGGCTAAGCGGCGATACCCGCGTGCTTGTGCCGGCCGCGGCACGGGGCGATAAGCACGCGCGGCTGGCGCTCGACGTTTTCCTGCACCGCCTCCAAGCAGGCATGGGTCAAATGATCGCCTCTCTGGGCGCGGCGCCGCACGCCATCGTCTTCACCGATGCGATCAGCGAAGACGAGCCGTCGGTCCGCGCTGCTGCCTGCGCACAATTCGCTTTCCTAGGTCTTCACCTCGACCTGCAAAGAAACGGCGCCTCGTCGCTCGACACCGATCTCGCCACGAAAGCCAGCACCATTCGTGTGTTGCTGATCAAATCGCGGGAAGCTTGGCAGATCGCTCGCGAATGCCACGCGTTGTTCAACGCAGCATAGGAACAGCTTCAGGTTCCGGCGTTAGGTTACGAAACTGTCACAAAATAGGCGAAGCCGGCCCGTCATTACGTTTCGAATCTCAAGAAGATCGAGGAAATCATGTTTCTCAGCCCGCTACCGTTACTGAAGTCCAAATGCAGGAGAAGGATGGCTGTTGGCTGGAGGCGGAAAGTGTGCTTCCGCAAACGTTTTTCGCAGTTAAACTGGCATTGGGACAATTA
>JAFAKL010000488.1 GCA_019235445.1 Verrucomicrobiota bacterium
TCTCGTTCTCGTGCTTATAGTAGATCCGAAGTTATCACAATCCGGGGCCGCTCACGCTCGAAAGCTCGAAAAAGGCTTTCGTCCCCGGCTCGATGAATAACTTCGGATCTACTATAAGGACGAGGACGATTACTTAGGACCGAGAACCCCTTTACTCCCCGTCTTCGTCCTCTTTCTCGGTTCGGAGGTCGTCGGCCCGGATCAGCTTGCCGTTCCCGGCGATCTGTAGTTCGCGTGCCGGAATTCCGTTGACGTCAATCTCGATCTTGAAGATCGTTACCTTACCCCAATCGTAACTCTCGGCGCTCTTCACCACACCGTCTCCTTTTTCCGTTTCGATCGTTTCTCGCACCGCCTGCGGCAAGGATTCCAGAGGAGAATCCTCGGCCAGGAGGAGGAATGGCATCGCGAGGAGTAACAGGAGCACCAGCAAACGCATGCGCAAGAATACCGCGGCGGAGAAAAAATCCAGCCTTAATTTGATCAGGCTACCAGAGGTCCTGAAGATCCGCGGGAAGAAGGATAAACGATCTTCTTTCATCCTCAATCGACTTTGTCAGCGGGCAAGGCTTTGCCGTTCTCGAGAATGCGGTCCGCTCCGGAGTACAAGTTAAATCGGTTTTCGCGTACGAATCCGATCAGCGTCGAGCCATACTTCCGGGCGAGTTCAACAGAAAGACTCGACGGAGCACCAACCGCGGTCATGAACGGGATGCCTGTCATAATCGATTTTTGGACTAACTCGAACCCTGCTCGACCACTTACAAAGAGTAATAGATCCGAAAAGTCGGTCCGGCCAGCCAGCAATTCTGCCCCCACCAGTTTATCAACAGCATTGTGACGACCAATATCTTCGCAGACCCGGACAAGGTTTCCGTCCGGATCAAAGAGCGCTGCCGCGTGAAGGCCTCCGGTGCGGTCGAAAATAGACTGCTCTGCGCGGACCATATGCGGGGTTTGGACCAGAAACTCGACCGGATGTTTCGGCCGAGACGGATCAAGGTGAATTTCTCGATTCATCCCCAAGGCCGTCAGTGAAGTTTTGCCGCAGACACCGCAACTGGAGGAGGTATAAAAATGCCGTTCCAGGCGGGTTAAATCGAGATGGCCCCGAACGGTGACCGTCATTGAGGAATCGGTGCCGTGTACCAATGCTTCAATGACCTCACGATGATGCACGATGCCCTCAGTGTAGAGGAAGCCGACCGCCAGTTCCTGGTCCTGACCCGGAGTGCGCATCGTGATTGAGATCGGTTTGCGCACCAGCGTTGCCCCTCTACGAAAACGGAGGACGATTTCGAGCGGTTCCTCTATTGCGAGGTGATCGACGTCGTCCGTCGGCTGGTTCAGGCAAACATGCCGTTGGACGCCAAAATCTCGAATGCTAGGTTCTGTGAAATCGATCGGTTTGCGTTCCATCGTGAGAACAAGTCTCTTTTCGCACTGCAGGATACATTTAGACTTCATCGCCGGAGGCCGCAAACGGGATGGCCTGTCCTCGGTCCGTTGGCAACTCTTCGTTAAACTTTACGAGGCGATCGGCTCGCACTATGATGCAGACTGTGGTTTGCGTTGATTTGGAGATCCGTCATTTGTTCGTTTCCTCGGGACACAACTACGTCGGTCATAAAGGGAAGTCTCCTTCCGATCACGCCTCGGTCGAGATGCCAGAGATTCGGTGCATCGCTGGAAAAGGGATCGCCGGCGACAGGTACTTCGACTTCAAGAAAGAGTACAAAGGTCAAATCACCTTCTTCGAAGAGGAAACCTACCAGAATCTCTGCTTGCAGTTTGGGGTGTGGGACCGCGGCCCGGAGGTTTTCCGTCGGAACGTGATCACCCGTGGCGGTCGTTTGAATCAATTGATAGGTCTAGAGTTTGAGCTCCAGGGCGTCCGCTTCTTCGGCAAAGAAGAGTGTCGCCCTTGCTTTTGGATGGACGCGGCCTTCGCGCCCGGAGCAGAAGTCGCCATGAAGGGCCGGGGAGGGTTGAGGGCCGAGATTCGCAGTGACGGTTGGCTGCGGCGTTCGTGCTAGTGCCAGGCATCGCATTCGTGGAAAACAAAAACCAAAATCTCACCGTCAACGAAATCTATCGGTCGATCCAGGGAGAGAGCACCTGGGCGGGATTGCCTTGCGTCTTTGTCCGGCTGACCTTCTGTGATCTTCGGTGCACCTATTGTGATACTGCCTATGCGTTCTACGCGGGAACAAAAATGACGCTGCCGCAAATCGTCGAGCGGGTGCTGGCCTTTGAGTGCCCGCTGGTCGAAATCACCGGCGGGGAACCTCTCCTGCAGCGGAATGTGCTGCCGCTGATGAAGGAACTCTGTGACCTCGGCCGGACTATTCTGATCGAGACCAGTGGAGCGCACGACATCTCCGGCATTGACCAGCGCGTGCATCGGATCATGGATCTCAAGACCCCTGGAAGCGGTGAGGAGGAACGGAATCGCTACGAAAATATCATCCACCTCACGGCGCGTGATGAAGTGAAGTTCGTTATCGGTTCACGTGAGGATTATCTCTGGTCCAAACGAAAGGTCGCCGAATTCGAGCTAACCACTCGGTGCGGGACCGTCTTGTTTTCTCCGGTCTTTGACAGAATCGAACCGCGCCAGATCGTGGAATGGCTGCTGGAGGACAATCTGCAGGTCCGATTCCAGCTGCAGATGCATAAATTTGTCTGGGCTCCGGAAACGCAGGGTGTATGAAAGCCAGACTGACCAAAGACTTCTTCTTCGAGTCAGCTCAAACCTTGCCGCAAGTGCCCCCGGGACACAAGTGCGGGAGCATGCATGGACACAGCTTTAAAGTTGAAGTTTCCGTGGAGGGAGAGGTTAATGCCGCCACCGGATGGATCTACGATCATGCTCAAATTGGCGAAGCAATGAAGTCGTTAGTGGAACAACTGGATCACGCCTACCTGAATGACATTCCCGGATTGGAGAATCCCACCATCGAATTGATGGCGGCGTGGCTCTGGCAGAAACTCGCCCCCCACTGCCCGGGCCTCTGCGAAATTGTCATTCACGAGACGCCTTGGGCACGTTGCAGTTACCGTGGGGAGTAGTCAGTTCCAGAATTATGCTGCCCCACCGAAGCTGACGAAATCATCCACATCGAGAAGATCGAACCATGTCGCAATATCGTCTCGATCAGGGGCCAGTTTCTGAACCGTCTCGTTGAAATGCTCGCGGCTCTCGTTGTCCGTCGGTCCGCGTCGAAGATGAAACTCTGACCAGTAAAAGATGTCCCAGTCACTCTTTTTCGCGTGTTCGCGGATCCATGCGAGTACCTCGCCATCCGACTTTCCCTCTTTCAATAGATGCAAAATGTCTTCGGCCGCTAACCCGGTAAAGGAAAGGAAATGCTCATCCAGAGGACAGGCGAAATGGTACTCGCCTGCTTTGCCGGCCAGGTGGCCCCGGCCTTTGTCGAGCATCCTCGGCAAAATGACGTAACCTCCCAATTCCAATCGCGGACTCCTGGGGGGGCGTTGGGTGAGATCAGTAATATTCATGGTTCAATCTGAGGTTGGATGGCCAGAAGTCAATGCTCGTCTGGAGTCAGGAGTCAGAAGTCAGAAGTCAGAAGAAACGGGTCGGTGTTCAGGGATGAACGGGTCAGCGTGGGGCAGCCGCGCCGTGAGCAAAGCGTCTCGCTTCTCGCACTGAGGGTCATAGGGTCGAGGCACAGCCGAGGCA
>JAFAKL010000322.1 GCA_019235445.1 Verrucomicrobiota bacterium
ATCTCGGCACGCGCGGAGGGACTCATCATGCCGTCCCTCGGCAAGTTGGCTGTACCGGGAAAATTCCGTCGCACGTCCAGCGTCGTTCACCGGTTTTGACATAATGGCGGTTAGAAAGCGTGGCCAGAAGCCAAAGTGCTGCTATAGAGCGATGTGCTTTGGACTATGGGCAAAGGTGAAAAGACCCTCATGCCTCACGGCCCAATTTTTGATAAGGTCCAAGGTCGGTCCGAGCAACTGCTTGGCGAGCCTTGGTTCCAGTAGTCCGGTCGAACCGTCAAAGGACCAAAGAATGCAACGCTACCCCATCTTGTGGCGAAATTGGAACCGACAAGTTCGCTTTCCAGGTAAGCTCCAAAAGCCGTGGAAGGATCCGCCCTCCAGCGAGTCCGTACATAGTCCGCGTCGCCGAAAAATTCTATTGGATCGGGAAGGCCTAGAAAAGTCCCAAAGGCGAACCCTAACTGGTTTCGCGTTCCAGATTTTCTCGCAGTGATCCTGAGCTGAATTACCGTGAGCCAAGGCTTTGCTCACTCAATTAATTCGACCCGAGATCCACGCACCGAACGGTAAGAAAAAGCGAGTGTGGAAGGAAACTGCTCACTTCTGTTTTCTCAGCGGCGCCGGCTTTAACCGTGCAGCAGCCGCTTCGTCGGGTGTCCAGTGCTGAATACCAAGATAGCGTTTGGCAGAAGGTAATTCCCTTCCAATGTGGAGCGTCCAAAGCTCCGACCAGAGAGCATGCTCATCCTGTGTCATACGTTCGCCAATGCGTTGATGCGCCGCCCACGAACTCGCCGTAGCATATAACCGGAAGCGATTCGGGTTTTCCATGTCCTGATCCAATCGTGCGTTAAAAGATCCGTTGCGCAAAAAGATCCGTCTTATTTCTTTCATTAGCCTGAAAAACCGAACATGATTTTCCGGCGCTACTTCGATCTCAATCGCCGTGGTAATTGGTCCGTCCTCCGCCTCAGGCAGGTAGGGAAGATCACTGGGTAGCGGCAGCGGATCTGGCTCTAGATTCACTTCTGTTGAGAAATCTATCGACCAGCGCTTTGCCGTCAGTGCGCCAACGATTCCCAGAGTGCTTGCCAGGAACAGGGCCCAGTTTAATCCCCACCAGGTAGCAAGTGCTCCCCACAGCACTCCAGCCAATGAAATGCCGCCTTGTGAAACCATCATATGGGTGGCATTGAGCCGGCCCCGGATCCAATCGGGTATTACTCGTTGGCCTGCGACCCAAAGCTCTGAGGCAGCGATGGTCCAAGCGGCTCCCGCTACCGCCGCGACTAGAAGAAAAAACTGCGGATGGCGTATCAAGGCCATTAGCGCATAACTCACGCCAAGAACAACTCCGGCCAGCACAGTCATCTGATTCGGCTTTAACCTTTTTCGGGCAGGTTCGAGGATCAAAACCGCCCCGACTAGCGAGCCAAGCCCCATAGAGGTAAACACTGAACCAAGATGCAGTGGGTCCATGTGCAAAGCCTTCAGGCCAATCACAGGTAGCAGCGCTGGGGTCGCTCCGATCAGTAATCCAAACGTGAAGTTGCGAAGCAAAACGATCCTAACACCGGGGGCATACCGCATGTACCGCACCGCACCGATCAATGAATCGAAAAAACCCTCCAGCGGTGTTTCAAACACCACCGTTTTGCGTTTCCAGGTGAGGACAGCCAAAAATACCAGAACAAACCCCACCGTATTCAGGGCAAATACAGTAGTCACTCCGACCAGTGGAATCAGAAGGCCGCCGAGCGCTGGACCGATGATGCCGGCCAGGTTCATCTGAATTCCGCCGAGCGCAACGGCCGATGGAAGCTGATCCTTGCCGACAATCTCGGGTATCGAAGCGGAAGCGACTGGGGCCTGAAACGCAAACCCAATTCCCAGCAAAAATACTCCCGCAAGGATGATCTCGGGCGTCAGCTTATTCAGAAAACTCAACAGCGCGAGTAAGCCGGCGCTGCAAGCCAGCCAGCAATTGAAAACGCGCATTAGCCTCGGGCGATCGACCAGATCAGCCAGCGCACCCGCTGGAAGCGTAAACAGAAAAAAGGGAAATGTCCCAGCGGAAGACATTAACGAAAGCCAAAGAGTGGGCGCTCCGAGCGAATTCATCGCCCAAGTCGCCGCCATTTCGTGCGCAGAGACACAGCAGCCCGAAATTACCAGAGCAGACCACAGGCGAAAATAGACCGGATTCTGTAGTGAAGACCAAATCGACGTTTGAACCGCCACGATCTGAATACTATTCGACTCAGCACGAGAGGTCACTAAAATGATCTGGATCAGGAGGGTACTTGTAGCGGCCGAGAACATAAATCGGCGGGCTCAAAAACATCGCCAATTCAGGCCCAAATTGACTGAGAAATAAGGAGCCCCTCCGGCTGAATTAGATGATAGGAGCCGGCAAGCAGCAACACTCGCTCAGCCCAGATTGCCCCGGAGATTCCACCCCAGAAAAAACGAAGGGAAACCCATCCGGGGCTTGATATTGTCGGCTTCATAGGAGCGAAGGGGTCTGAGGCGCTGAGGCGGCGAGCGGGCTCAGGCGCTTGTATTGGTGACGACGGAATAAAACTCGCAAAAAAGCCGCAACGGACAACCACGTGAAGGCTTACATGGTTGTGCCCACCGCGGCCGACCCGGCTCAGCAGGTGCGCGCGGTCGAGGATCTCATTGCCAAGAAAGTCAGCGTGATCGGCGTCGTACCGAACGACGCCAAGGCGCTCGACCGGTGTTCGCCCGGGCTAATGCAGCCGGCATTCCCATCATCACCCACGAGTCACCCGATCAAAAAGGCAACCTCTTGGACATCGAGATCAACAACAAGGAATTTGCCGAACAGCACATGACGGACCAGGCCAGGTACATAGGGGAGGAAGGCGAGTACATCGTCTTTGTCGGTGGATTACCCGTGCCGCTGCATGGACATTCCCGGCTTGGGTAAGGCAAGCGTCGATCCCGAGAAACGGGTCATTCGGGTCGTCAAAATCCTAGCCATCAATAAAAGTACGGTCGACCAGCTCGCCGCCCTTGGGCTCTAAGGTCCATGGTTTCGTCCTTGCTCTATTCGTCTTTGTAGTATTTGCCGGCGTCCGATAGGTTGTCCTTCGTGATAAGCTTGATCGGTGAATCGACTTTTTCCGGCACTGTCTCACCGTTCAGTTTTTTGACCAGCGTCTCGACCGCCATGTAAGCCATGGCGTCTGGGTACTGTGCCACCGTCCCGG
>JAFAKL010000442.1 GCA_019235445.1 Verrucomicrobiota bacterium
CTTCAACCCCATTGGCCGTGTTGAAGTTGCCGGTTGTGTTGCGATTGAGCGCTTGAAAACCGTTGGCCGTGTTGTTGGCGCCGGTTGTGTTGTTTAGGAGCGCATTAGCACCCGCGGCCGTGTTGTCGAAGCCGGTTGTGTTCTCTACGAGCGCACTAGAACCATTGGCCGTGTTGTTGGCGCCGATTGTGTTGCTAAAGAGCGCTTCAAAACCAATGGCCGTGTTGTTGAGGCCGATTGTGTTCTCTACGAGCGCACCAGCACCGGTGGCCGTGTTGAAGCTGCCGGTTGTATTCCTTTCGAGCGCATCAGTACCGTTAGCCGTGTTGTCGGTGCCACTTGTCAGGCTGAGGAGCGCATCAAAACCCTCGGCCGTGTTGTTGTTGGCATAGCCTCCGTCCGGTGGTGGAGTAACCCCGAAAGCTTGCGGGGTCGGCGAAAGCGCAAAGCAGGCGAGAGCGAGTGCGATGAGGAGAAAACCGCGTCCCGCAGTCGCGGGACTCATCGAATTTCTTACCGCTAGAGTGGTAGTTCTAAGATTAAATGACTGCTGATTCGTATATTGATTGTTCATAACGTTTTGAAAGATGCTTGATGATTTGCCTCCCCAGTTCTACGTTGCCCAAGATCCTCATCTTGCCGTCAAAATATGCCTGCAGGGGCGAGTATGAACCCTCTGCCATTTGATAAAACTCCTTGGAATTCGTGATCACTACAAGCGTAGGCTTCTTGATATGTTTCGGATGCACAAACGCGCCTGAAGGCGTGAGCAAAATCGAATAGCTACTTCCGCTGTCCTTGAAGCGAAACTGAACGGTTGCCTTCTCTCCCAAACCGCAAAGGTGCTCTGCGCCTCTCTGCAGGATATCCTCTATCGGTTCGTTCTCTCGGGCGGTCAACTTCCGGAGATGGACATAGGACTCAGTGCTCATACGTTGCCTCCTCGAGATTTCATGTTTTGCTTGGACGAAGTCACGAGTGTTACATTTCTTTCATCGTCAGACATAATAAGCTCCAAAAACGATTAGATAATGCTTTTGCATAGATGAATAAATTTATATTATAAAGTCACATGGAATCCATTACCCATTCGGGTTATTCCGCTTGAAGCATTTTCTCCGACAAGTTTGCCTATCTTTATTGAGCCTTGATTTAATATACTTTCTGGTCGCGACAGTCATAAAGTTTTGCGGCGCGGTCGGAGGCGGAGAACCGAAAATTAGCTGGAAACGTGGGGCAATATATCGAGGTAACCTGCTCTTTAATGATCGGCTGAGGATCAGCCGCTATATCCACTTAAACCCGGTGAGGGTGGCAAGGCTTGGGGTCATGAAAGGTCCATGGGTCCAGGTTTAGAGCTTACTCCGGAACTGGCCAGGCAGCGAGTGAAGGCGGGAGCAATACCCCTGGAGCTTCTACGTTTTTCTTGCCGGAATCAAACCGCCCCCTGAGTGGTTGAGCACCGAGCAAATCTTGGAACCTTTTGGTTCGGGCTCACGGGGGAAACGGCAGGGCGGCATTTCGCAAACAGCTAGAGGCCGGCAGCAACTCTTGGCCGGTGGGAAACGGAATGGAAGTCCCAAATCACGAACATCCAAGACCTTCGCGTTGTAACCGGGTTTTGGGAGGGAGATGAAACGGATGCGGAACTCTGTATTTTGTTCCGTCGGTGCAAGAACGGCAGGATCGTGGTAGCACATCGGTTCGGAAAAACGATGGTTTTTCCGAACCACTGTGTTGCCTCATTCGCTCCTTCTTCCTCGAGCAGATGTTTGCGCCCTGCCGGGTCGTTTGAAGTGGAACTCCATCAAATCATTTCAGCTCGCAGCTGGCCATACAACGTCTCATTTTCAGGCGTCGGCTCAGGGCTCAGGCACCGCTCTGCAGGGGCAATTCGTCTTCACTGCGTTGTAGGCGCTAGTGTACATTCATTCATGCCTCCTTAGGCGGTCAACCGTGTAGTTTATCAGTCGAATACAATGACAGATGACGCGGCCTGGCTCTCTTTGGGACGCCTGCGGGTTCTTGTTTCCGGTGAGGAACCATTTACACCACTGCGAAAAGCCGGACCGCCGTGTCCCGAATGGGATGGCTCGTTCGTCGTATTAACAGACTGAACTAAAGCGACCATCGAGCGAGCGACGAATAAGGAAGGACAGCTATGAACACCCAGAAACCAACAGCCGTGAAAACGCGAAGATGCCTGAAGAAAGTATCGGCTAGTATCAGTCTGGCGATTCTGACGCTAGGGTTTACTCTTTTAGGGTTCCTGACCTTGCTAAACAGCAATCGGGAAGATACGATCAACTCTCTGCCGTTCGAAAAGTGCTTTGCTATGGCCGGAAGCTCTATCAGCATTGTCCTAGGCATCGCTTTTCTGGTTGCCGCTTCCATCTACTGGAGCCGTTACTCTCGAGCCATTGATTAGCTCCTGGCCTCCAGACAATTTGCCGAAGAAAAGCCGCATCAATTTCCCATCGAAGATCAGCCGCACTGCCCAGCGGCTCCTGCCGCCTTCTCCGCAAGCCGAACGGATTGGGCTACACGCGCTACACTCCCAACAGGGACGTGCCTTAGGCCTAGTGCCCCCGGATCGAAGGTCCTCAGCATGGTGACAAAATTGTAATAAATAATTGAGGGTTCCTGTCATCCCGACTTGTCAGGTTGAGGCCATTTAATGAGCTTTTCCTATTCACGCACGGTGTTTTTTGCAACCGCGGCATTGCTACTGGCCTCCTCGACGGTTTGGGCTGGACCTGCCGCCGACCTTGTTAAGAAAGGCGATGATCTCGATCTAAAATTACAGGCTTCTAGGGCTCTCGTTTTTTACTTGGCAGCGGAAAAGCTGGAGCCAAAGAACGCGAATCTTCTCTTGCGCATCGCCAGGCAATATCGCCACTTAATGGCCGATGCCACCATGCGCGAGGAGAAACTAAGGCTCGGGGGCGTCGGGTTGGATTATGCGCTCCGGGCGGCGGCGCTCGCGCCAAATGACTCC
>JAFAKL010000307.1 GCA_019235445.1 Verrucomicrobiota bacterium
GAGCTGGTTTCCTATCACTAACCTTTCCTGGGACTTCGCCTGGCTTCGCCAGGCGCTGGCCCTTTGAGCCGCAGAATCGTCGTTGTTGGTCGGAGTTTTCGGACACAGCTGGAAGGATTGCGCTACACAGACTGCGCTACACTGCCAGACCGGCTTCATTCTGCAACTCCTGAACTCCTGAACTCCTGAACTCCTGGTTCCATTGTTCCTTTGAACTTTGGCGGTTCGTCCTCTTCAATCCCGAAGTTGGCTGCATACAAGGCGGCCACCTTCTCCATTTCATCGTCCGTCAGATCCGGGCATTCCGAAATCGCCGCGAATTCGGCGAGCTGCTTCTCGTCGTAAATGTTCGGAAGTGTCGAGGCGACCCGTGGATCCTTAAGCAACCAGAGCAACGCAGCCTGCCCCAGGGTCCGATTTGCTCGTTCCAGAAAACGGAGCTGGTTCACTTTTCTGACTCCATTGATGAGCCAGGCGCGCGGACGATGGCTGCGATGGTCTGTCGACGGAAATTTGGTTTCCTCGGTGTAATGCCCTTCTAACATCCCGGAGGAATGGGGCACCCGAATCAGAAACATGGTCGGTTTGTCATGATCATTCGCCGCATTCTGAATAGCTGCGCCCGGATGCTGCTCAAGCAAATTGTAGATGTGCTGGACACTCGTGACAGAACGCTCTTTCAGACAATGAATACCCTCGTACATCCACCCGATGGCAGGCCCAAGCGCGATTCCGTAATATCGGATCAGGCCCCGTTCTCGCAGCCGGTCGAGCGCCTCCCAAACCGCATCGTCCGCCACCTGTTCCATCCGGATATTGTGCAGCTGCAGAAGATCGATTCGATTGGTGTTCAGCCGTTTCAGGGCCGATTCAGTCGCGCGAACGATCGCTTCCGGCGAAAAATCCTGCGGAATTTCTCTTTGGCCGCGTCGTTCGGTTCCGTGATGCACAAAATCGTAGCCGACCTTGGTGGCTACAACAATTTGATCACGCTGGTGGGAAAACGCCTTGGCGATCAACTCTTCGCTCAGGCCGTTTCCATAAGTGTCCGCTGCATCGAAGAGCGTCACTCCGAGATCGAAGGCTTTCCGCAAAAGGTGCACAGCCTCCTGCTCAGTAAACTTCCCCCACCATCCTGTAGACACTGTCCACAGCCCAAATCCGACTTCGCTCACCTGAAGATCGGTTTCGCGATAAGTGCGATAGTTCATCGTGTCAACTATTATCCTGCCGGGCAAACCGAAGGTCAACGGCAAGCACAGCGCCGCTCGTTGTCTCCAGGCAACCGCGCGAGCCGGGGAGAGGCTGTTGATCCCCGGCTTAGACCTCTGATTTTGCTCGTTAAAGGCTTGCAACTGCGCCGAGCACAAGTTGTGCTTGCCCAGACTCGACCATCCGAATAGGAGGACCCGGCGGAGAGAACCTAAGGAAAAACACGATGCAACCCGTACAAACGTTTAATGTATCACCGCGATTACCGGAGAATCTGGAACCGCTCCGTGAACTTGCCCATAATCTGTGGTGGACCTGGGAGCCCGATGCGCGACGGCTCTTCCGGCATTTGGACACTCAACTTTGGGACAGAACCAACCATAATCCCATCCGGATGCTGCAGCTGTCGCGTCAAGCCCGGTTGATCGAACTGGCGGCCGATGACGATTACATCCGTGAAATGCAGGCTGTCTATCAGAAGTTCAAGGCCTACCTCGCTCGGACCGACACTTATGGCAAACTTCGAAGCAGCGCGCCCCGGATCGCCTACTTCTCGGCGGAATTCGGTTTCCACGAGTCTGTGCCGAATTACTCCGGCGGTCTCGGGATCCTTTCCGGGGATCACTGTAAGTCCGCCAGCGACCTGGATCTGAATTTCTGCGGCGTGACCTTGCTTTACCGCCACGGCTACTTCAAGCAGCAGATCAATAAAGAGGGTTGGCAGGAGGCCGTGAGCCTCAACCAGAATTTCAATCACTTGCCGTTGCTGGAATCCAAGATCGGCGATCTTCCCCTGCACGTTACCGTCTCAATTCTAGGCAGGAACGTAACGGCCAAAGTCTGGGAGTTGCAGATTGGTCGGATTAAGCTCTACCTGCTCGACACAGATATCCAACAGAATTCCCCCGAAGATCGGCCCATCACATCACAGTTGTATGGCGGAGACCTGGAAATGCGAATCCGGCAAGAGATCGTTCTGGGAATCGGTGGAGTCAGGGCCCTGGATTTGCTCGGCATCCACCCGGAGGTGTACCACATGAACGAGGGCCACTCCGCGTTCCTTGCCTTGGAGCGGATTCGGCAATATGTGCAGGACAAGGGGCTGGAGTATTACCCCGCCCTCCAGGTCGTCGCCTCTTCGAATGTTTTTACGACGCATACGCCTGTTCCGGCCGGAAACGACGCTTTCCCGCGCGAAATGATGATCCGCCATTTTTCCGGCTATGCGGAAGATTTCCGGATCAGTTTTGACGACTTTTTCCGCCTCGGCGAACCTACCAACCATCTCACCGATACCTTCAGCATGACGATCCTGGCGCTGCGCGTCAGCCGTCATGCCAATGGCGTGAGCAAACTGCACGGAGGCGTGAGCCAGGGACTATGGCAGGATGTCTGGGCAGGCGTTCCGATTCGGGAAGTGCCGATCACCAGCATTACCAATGGAATCCACACCAAAACATGGACGGCACCTGAATTTCATCGCATTTACGCACGCTACCTTGGTTCCGATTGGGAAGAACATCTCACCGACCCCGAATATTGGCGCAGAGTCATCGATATCCCGGACGACGTGTTATGGGAAACTCATCAATTGCTGAAGGCCCGCCTGATTGATTTTATCCGCGACAGGTTGCGGCAGCAACGGATACGGCTCGGTGAATCGCCTCAGCAGCTTCGACAGATTAACAGTGTTCTTAATCCGGACATATTGACAATCGGATTTGCTCGACGCTTTGCCACCTACAAGCGTGGTACTTTGCTCTTCAGCCAGAAAGAAAGGCTCTTGCGCCTGGTTCAAAATACCGAGCGCCCGGTCCAATTCATCTTCGCGGGCAAATCGCATCCGAAGGATGAACCTGGAAAACGGTTTATCCAGGAAGTCTACAACAAATCGCGCGAACCCAGTCTTGAACACGCGGTCGTGTTCATTGAAGATTACGACACCTATATCGGGCGCAGGTTGTATCAGGGAGTCGATCTCTGGCTCAACAACCCGCTTCGGCCCCTGGAGGCAAGTGGTACCAGCGGCATGAAGCTGCCTCCGAACGGAGGGTTGAACCTCAGCGTTCTGGACGGCTGGTGGTGTGAGGGATACAACAGCAAAAATGGTTGGGCCATCGGTCCGGAAATTACCGAAGGCAGTCCGGACTTCCAGAACGAAGTCGATGCGGAGAGTCTGTTTAATCTCCTGGAAAACCAGATCATTCCGCTTTACTACGCTAAACCTGACGGGCGCATTCCGATTGCCTGGATTCAGCTGATGCGCGAATCGATGCGAAGTGTTACGCCGGTCTTCAATACGCATCGGATGGTGAAGGAATATAACGAACGATTGTACGAGCCGGCTGCGCAGGGGTTTAAGGCCCTGAGCTCGAAAAATTGCAAAGCGGCTGTGGAACTGGCGAAGTGGAAGCACGCTACGCGCGTCGACTGGCCGCATATCTGGATCGAATCGGTGGAAACCTCGCAGGCAGGCCGCGCGTCTATGTACGTCGGCGACAAACTGGAGATCGTTGCCCGTGTCTTCCTGGGACCGGTCGATCCCACGCACGTTCGAGTGCAGGCTTATGTCGGTGAATCGGATAATGGAACACTCCGCAACCCTTACACCGTGGAACTAACGAACGTTGAGAAAGGAGGAGAAAACGGGTTTTATCGCTTCAGCGGGATGATCCTGACCTCGGAAAGTGGAAGTTACGGCTTTAGCGTGCGTGTCATTCCAACCCATCCGAACCTCGTTCAGGATCATGAATTGAGATTGATCACCTGGGCGAAGTGAGGGAAACGGGTCGACGTTCGACGCCGACCCGCCGTCACGCCAACCCGCCGACCCATTTCCCCCGATGCCCGTGGCTTTCTCCACTTGCTGGAATTCGGACCGGCATATTCGCGGCGATGAAATGCTGAACGAAATTTTTGCCCTCGGTTTTGATCGGGTCGAACTGGGCCATGGCATCCGGCAATCGCTCTGGGAAGGAATCGAAAGCTTTCTCGCCGATCACCCGATGAGGGTGACGAGTCTTCACAATTTCTGTCCGCTTCCGATCGAGATCCAAAGTTCAGCGCCGGACTGTTATCAATGTACTTCTTCCCGAGCGGCCGAGCGGGAACTGGCCCGGCGCTATACTCTGCAAACGATTGATTATGCACATCGAGTCGGGGCCAAGCGAGTCGTGATGCACTTGGGTTCGGTGCCGCTTCGAGACTACACGGAGGAGCTTATCCGCTCGATTTTCGCCGGCCGATACCTCGATCGCCGCTATGTCAGGATCAAGCTGATCGCCATCCAGAAGCGCGAGGCCGTGGGTGTCTATGACCAAATCGTCGAATGGTTGCAGCCCGCGCTTAGCCACGCGAAGGCTGCCGGGATTGTTCTAGGTGTTGAGAATCGCATTGGCTTTGAGACTTTTCCATCCGAGCGCGAGTTTCGTCGCTTGTTCAGCGAGATTAAGGACGACGTTATCGGTTATTGGCACGATTTTGGTCACGCCCAGATTCGGCACAACTTGACTTTGATTGACCACGCCGAATGGCTGGCCGAGATGGTCCCGCGCCAAGTAGGCTGTCACATCCATGATGTGCAGTTCCCCGCCCGCGATCATCGCGTGCCGTTCAGCGGAATGATCGATTTTGCCAGCCTGATTCCTTCTCTGCCGGTTGAACAGCCGATGGTCTGGGAACTAAGCCCCAGCGCTTCCAAAGACGATATTATCGCCGCGTTAGCCCACTGGAAGCTAAGGTTCCCTTAGCGCTCGGCGCTCGGCGCTCGGCGTTCACCGTTCGCCGTTCCACGGTGGCAGGGTGCCATTCGCCGTTCACCGTTCACCGTCACCGGTGCAGTGGCGCCTTGCTTCTTCCTTGCCGACGCAGATAGCCTTCGCCCCAAACGGCGCGCACCAAACAATCGCCAAACGGTGAACGGCGAACGTACTACTCTTATGCAACGGCCTCAGGTCATTTTGAATTTTGCCATGACGCTGGACGGCAAGGTATCAACGGCCCGATACACGCCTTCGGGGTTCACTTCGCCGCTCGACAAGCATCGCCTCCTGGAGATCCGTTCACTTGGGGATGCTTTGATGGTCGGAAGGAACACGCTGCAGATCGACCGGATGTCGATGGGGTTGCCCGACGAGGAACTCCGGAAGGCGCGCGTGAAGCGAGGCCAGAGCGAATACCCTATTCGCGTTGTCATTTCGAATTCTGGCGAGCTCGACATGAACCTGAACATTTTCAAGCATCGATTTTCCCCAATTGTGATCTATTCGACGACGAGCATGCCGGAACACAAGCAAACCGAACTTCGGGAAAAGGCCGAACTGAATCTCAGTACCCAGGAGCGCGTGAGTATTGAGGAGGTTTTGAACGATCTTTACGAGAGATACCAGGTCCGAACCCTCGTGTGTGAGGGAGGACCGCAACTCGCCCAAACTTTGGCTGAGCTGGATGCGGTCGATGAGCTCTTTATAACGGTGGCTCCGATCCTTTTTGGCGGAACCCGCGCTCCTGGCCTTCTTGGGGCATCAGCGAGCTATCTCCCGTCCTCGAGGATGTATCGGCTTGAGTCGATGAAAATTGAAGGGGATGAATGCTATCTTCATTACCTTTCAGATCGGGAACCATGTACCACACCAACGCGATTGTCATGAATGCCGCCGAAGAGATTGTTTTCGAAGCCGCCGCGAATCTCGAAAGCTGGCCAACGTTTCTGCCCCACTATCGCTACATTCATTACTATGAGAAAGGTCCGGTCCGGAACGTGGTGAAAATGGCGGCCAGCCGCGGTCGTTTACCGATCGCCTGGGTTTCAGAACAAGTCATCGACCGCAAGAATCGGGAAGTACGTTTTAACCATCTGAAAGCCTGGACGAAAGGGATGAAGGTGGTCTGGAAGTTCCGGCCCCTGGCGATAGGAGTTGAGGTGCAAATCATTCATCATCTCGCTTTCCGAGTGCCGCTGCTTGCGTCTCTTGCGGAGCCGATCATTGGCGGATTTTTTATCGATTACATTGCCACTCGGACGCTGCAGCACATGAAGGCTCACGTGGAGAAAAAATGAGGCGAGTCGTTATCACAGGAGTGGGCCCTATCACATCCATCGGAATCGGCAAACAGGCCTTCTGGGAGGCGATCAAGGATAGAAAGTCCGGGATAGGCCCTGTTTCAACCTTTGATGCTTCAATCTTCAAGGCAACCAGCGCCGGCGAGATTTTGAATTGGTCGCCGGAAGCCCTTTTCCCCCCCCACCGATTGAAACGACTCGACCGGTACGCTCAGTTCTCAGTGGCATCGGTCAAGCTCGCACTGGAGGACAGCGGTCTGGACTATTCTCGAGACGTTCCTCAGGATCGCGTGGGCGTTAGCTTCGGGACCGCTCTCGGCGGCGTTGCCAACGCAGAGAACCAGCACGAAGCGTTTGTGCATGGTGGACCGAAGTTGGTTCGACAAACGCTTGCCTTACAGGTATTTGGCGGTTCCGCGCATTGTAACACGGCGATCGAGTTTGGATTTCGCGGCGTCGGAACGACCAACTCCAATAGCTGCGCCAGTGGCAACGTCGCCATTGGAGAAGCACTCCGCTATATTCGCGAAGATTGGGCGGACGTCATGATTGCCGGCGCGGCCGAAGCTCCCCTGAGTCCGCTCACCTACGGAGCGTTCGCCTTTATTCGCACCATGAGCCGGTCCCATCCCTCCGTGGCGTGTCGTCCCTTCGATCAGAATCGCGACGGATTCGTGATGGGCGAAGGCGCCGCCAGTCTCATTCTGGAAGAGTACGAGCATGCCAAGGCGCGCGACGCAAACATCTATGCCGAAGTGATCGGCTACAGTCTGAATAACGACGCCTTCCACATGACGACCCCCCTGCCGACGGGTGATTCCTGTGTGCGTGCGATTCGCGACGCCTTGCGCTACGGCCGAGTCAACGAAGATGAGGTCGACTATATCAATGCCCACGCCAGCTCGACCCAACTCAACGACGCAAACGAAGCGTTCTGCATCAGGAAGGTGTTCGGTGAACGCACAAAAACCATTCCAGTCAGCGGAACCAAGGGTTATTACGGGCACCCCTTGGGCGCTAGTGCGGCCATTGAAGGAGTGCTCTGTGCCCTGGCAATTCGCGATCAACTGATCCCGCCAACGCTGAATTATCGAACCCCCGATCCAGCTTGTAACCTGGATATCGTCGCGAACGAACCCCGCGAAGGGGATCTGCGCTACATCCTCAGCAACGCCTTCGGTTTCGGCGGCATCAACTCCTGCGTCATTTACAAGAAGATATGATGATTCAGAAGTCAGGAGTCAGGAGTCAGGAGTCAGGCGTTCTGGAGTTGCAGAATCTTGATCGCGGATTTCAGGTCTGCAACGTGAACCTGCATTCACCGAAGAAAGAAATCGATTTGGCTAACGGCGGATCAGACGACAGTATCTCTCCCCCCACAGGTACTTGCCCTCTGAACTCCTGCAACTCCTGACTCCTGTTTTCTGTCTCCTGAAAAAATATATGCTCAATATCCCAGTACAATCCATCGTGAATGAAGCGCCGGTTGTCGCGATCGTTCGCCGGCCTAAGGTCGATCCGGTTCGCTGCATTGAACATCTTTTCCAAACGGGAATTCGCCTGGTCGAAATCACCATGGATACGCCGGGAGCCGCGGCGATTATAAAATCGCTCCAGTCGGGCGTCCCGGCCAACGGACTGCTCGGAGCTGGTACGGTGACAGATGTCGCTCTGGCTGAAGCAGCCATTGCCGCCGGCGCCACTTTTCTTGTCACGCCAACCTTGAATCTGGAGGTGATCCGCACGGCGCGCACGCAGGGTGTGCCGATTTTTCCGGGCGCCATGAGTCCCACCGAGATTTGGAACGCAGCCGCCGCTGGGGCGGATTATGTCAAAGTGTTTCCTGCCGGCGCCCTCGGGCCCGGATATTTTCGTGAGATCCGGGGTCCTTTCGCTCACATCCCGCTGATGGCTACGGGGGGCGTCAACCTGGAGAATGCTCGGGATTTTATTCGTTTTGGCCTCGATGCTCTGGGCGTCGGCGGAGCCCTCATCCCCAAATCAAACGACGAATTTGACCGGTGCGGTGAAACGGCTCAACGGCTCCTGGAAATCGTCCGCGAGGCTCGCGCGCCAAGAGGATGAACCCTTCGGCGATTACCACGGATTGCCGGATCGGGCAGCGCTCAACGAGTTCACCGTCCCGAAAAATGTCTCCCGGGCGATGACGACAACCTCAAGCTTGGCAGAAGCTCGCTCCTGAAGCTGAAGTCAAGCTCGGAACCAGCCCTTCGTTACCTTTGCTTCCTTATGTTCAACTCTTCTTCTATCCTTTTGTAATGCCCGACTCAACACTTCCGCCCGAAGGTGAACCGCTGATCCGAGCGATCGCCATGCCCGCAGATGCTAACCCTGCCGGAGATATTTTCGGTGGTTGGCTGATGTCGCAAATGGACCTTGCCGCCGCAAACGCGGCGAGCCGGCGGTGTCGCGGCCGCTGTGCAACTGTTGCCGTAGACGGAATGATTTTTCATCGACCAGTCTTTATTGGCGATGAAGTCAGCTTGTACGGCAGCATCGTTAAGGTCGGCAGAACATCGATTACGATCCGGGTGGAGGCGTGGCGGCGAAGTCGGACCGATGAGGCCAAGAACAAAGTAACCGAAGCCACATTTACCTTTGTCGCCACCGACGAAAACCGAAAACCGAGACCCGTCCCTCCGGAGATCACCACCTGATCGATCCGCGTGTACTGTCGCCGAAATAGCATGCCATCGTTGCGATCAAAATGGGCCGCCGGCAAGGCGGTCCGAGCCGGACTGGCGCTAGAGGGCGCATCTCTCAATCGATACCTAGCCGACGAGCAACGCAGCCGCCGACCCATTTTTCATCGCAACCCTCTGGGCCGCGGCCAGTTGGCATGCTATTTCAGCGACAGTACGCTAGGATGAATTCCGTTTTGCTTTGCGATGCCACCGAGACCGAGGAAAGGAGAATGACACATTTGGAGCAAACCTTGATCAACCGTCCCTACGGGACTAGACGCGTCTTTTTTCTTTTTCCAGGCACTTCGTGCCAGGCTACCCTCGTTTCAATCCCTCCGGGATAAATGCGTCACGGCACCTCCCTGCCGCTACGATAAGTTAACGCAGCCCCAGGCTGCAATTGGTTCGCGCCTCCAGCGCGCAGGAAAGAATTTGGTCGATAGCACCCCGAGGCGCATGCGGCGCTTCAGACCGCCATGCGCCCACTAAGGCTAACCACATACTGGAAGGGCGCAAGATTGAGCGCGGCAACAACCTACGAATATTATGTAATACACGGTTCTTATTCTTCGACTCCCCGGCTTGCGAACGCTTAGCATTGACCCCAGTGGCGGGAGCGATAATCTAATCGCCACCTGATCTTCTTATGAGGCCTCTGCGCGCTTGGATTCCATGGCTTGCATTTGGATTGCTCGGCCTTGTGGCAGCTCCGCCGATGCGTTCCCAGGAAATCAACCCACCGTTCGGTTTTCATTGGGCCGAAGGGCAAAAGCAAATCGCAAAAATCATCGATCGTGCCGGCGCCCGGATCGTCGACAAGGAAGTTATCCTGGGCCGCGAGGCCTGGACAATCGAAGGACTGATCCAACCTGCTCTCCAGCGCACAATTCTTTACTTTGGCACCGGCAAAAGCCTCGTCGAAGTCGAACTTCAGTACCAGCATCCCGATTGGGATCTGGTCGCTTATGAGGAATTCCTCAACGGGGCGCGCCAACGGTTGGAGGCCAGGTATGGACCCGCCATCGTATTGGCCAAGGACAAGAAGCCCGAGGGAGACGTTATGCAGACGATCGTCGGATATAAGTGGCAGGAACCCTCCGGGAGTATCCAACTGTTCTTCTTCTCCGCTGAACGCAACAACGACATCTATCGATCGGTCAGCCTCCATTATCGGGCAGGGTGAGCTGCCACCCTGAGGAGATAACACACGCTCTGTTGTCATGGCTGCGGTCGACGATCCGTCAGGATTTCGTCCGAAGTTCTTGCCGGTCGCGAACCTGTCGACGGGACTGAGTTCGTCAGCCAGTTTGCTCGGGGCGCGCGTCGGGCACATCCGCCAGGACGAAGTCGTAACGAAGCGCGGCCATTGCAGTATCAACGCGGTTCCCGCGCGCCGTCGTCCCGGCCTCCTGACGATCGAGCGCCCGGATGAGCGAATCCTTGACGCCGAACACCACGTCGGAATCCAGGTACTGGTTCCCAGCCAGGAAGATGTGCGTGACCAGGGTCTCGCAGCCGGGATGACCGATCATGAAATGTACATGCGCCGGGCGGAATGGGTGGCGTCCCTGGGCCTTCAGCATGTCCCCGACCGGGCCGTCGTCCGGAATGGGATAGGAGGCCGGTACGATAGAGCGGAACCAGAAGTTGCCTCGCGCCTCCGTGCGAAAGCGGGCGCGGCCTGCCAGCCGCTCCAGACCGGCTCGACCCTGGACGTCGTAGAACCCGTTGCCGTCCGTATGCCAACAGTCGACGACCGCACCGGCAATCGGCCTGCCGTCAATGCGCGACACCGTCCCCTCGAAAAGGAGCGGTTCGCCCGCCATCCCGCCCGAGATATCATCACCCAAGGCGTGCTCGGGGACCGCCTCGACGTAAAAGGGGCCGAGCACTGTCGTTTCCGTCGCCTTGCCGGGCAGGCGGTGATTAATCGCGTCCACCAGCATAGAAACGCCCAGCGCGTCCGACAACAGGATAAACTCCTGTCGAGTCTGGCTGCACATGTGGCCCGTGCGGGTCAGGAACTCGATGGCAGCCGCCCATTCGGCCTGGGTCGGCTCGATTTCGCGCACGAAGTCGTGCAGGTGACGCACCAGTGCCGCGCTGATTTGACGGGTCCGGGGCGAGGACGCGTGGCCAACACGCTCCAGCACCGCCGAGGTGATGTTCGTCTCGTCGAAGTTTCGCATCTTTCTTCCTCCTGTACGTGGTTCAAATCAGCCGAGCTTTGGGGGCTCCCCCGCCCAGGCGCGGGTCAGCATGGCGCGGAGCGCGACCCGATCGACTTGGCGGGGATTCCAAAACTGAGCCTGCATTATCAGATCGACCGCCTGCTCGATACCCGGTTTCGGCATGCCCAGGTCGCGCAAGGCAGCAGGCGCACCGAGCGACCGGTTCAGGGCGAACAGCCCGGCGGCAGCCCGCTCTACGCCCAAGGCGCGCTCTATTCGGCGCATGGCGTCCGGCGCCGCCTCGGCGTTGTATGCCGCCACGTGTGGCAGCATGACCGTATGCGTCTCGGCGTGCCGCAGGTCGAAGGTGCCGCCCAGCACATGGCAGATCTTGTGATGCAGAGCCATACCGACTGCGCCCAAACAGGCGCCGCATAGCCAGGCGCCATACTGCGCATCCATCCGTGCCTGGCGGTTCGCGGGATCGCGAACGATCTGGAGCAGGCTGCGCTCGAGTGCGGCGATGCCCTCCTCGGCCATCACCGAGATGATTGGGTTCGCATCCCGCGAATATAGTGCCTCCACCGCGTGGGCGAGCGCGTTGAGACCGCTCGTCGCGGAAAGGCCCGGCGGCAACGACAGGGTCAGTTCCACGTCGTAGATTACGGTCTCAGGCAACACCTTCGGCGAACGTTGAGTGGTCTTGCGCCCGCCCTCGGTCTCGCCCAGAATCGGCGTCATCTCCGACCCGGCATACGTGGTTGGTATTGCCACTTGGGGGAGGTCCGTCCGCAAGGCCAGCGCCTTGCCGAGACCGATGGTCGAGCCGCCGCCGAGGGGGACCAGTCCGTCGCAACCCGCGGACTTCAGCTGCGCCAGCGCATCGGCCGTCACGTCCGTGGGTGTGTGCATGGTGGCGCGAGCGTATAGCCCGCCTGCCTGGTCGCCGAGTCGGCGCACCACTGTCTCGGCCCGCACCGCCTGCCTCGGCGTTGAAAGCAGCATTGCACGCCGGATGGCGAGACGGTCCAACTCGGCTCCGAGCTCGGCCAAGCGACCGGGACCGAATAAGACCCTGGAGGCACTGGCGTTATAGGTGAATGGGGCAACTATCATTTACTATTTCCGGCAACACTTCATGCCAGCCGCAGACGATCCCGAAATGTCCGGGCTCGTTTCGTCTCGCGATCCCAATCGAGATCGCACGAGATTATGGAGCATAGCGGAGAGGTTCGGCCAGGGGTAACGCGGTCCCTGTTGATGGCCAACGCGACTTGCACACGGTGACGCGCTTCGCGCGACGAGCCTCTGCCTCCTTCGTTCGGCCCTCTTATTTCTTCTTCGGCGCGATGAGATCGGTGATGGAGCCTTCGAACATCTCGGCGGCAAACGCAATCGTCTCCGACAAGGTCGGGTGCGGGTGCACGGTCAGGCCGATATCCTCGGCATCCGCCCCCATCTCAATCGCCAGCGCCGCCTCGGCGATCAGGTCGCCGGC
>JAFAKL010000510.1 GCA_019235445.1 Verrucomicrobiota bacterium
GCGCCAAGGCATCCCTTCTTCGATCTCTGCGAAGATTTTCGGAGGCTGAGGACCCGTTATTTTCATCAGATGGACCACGAGTTCGTTGCCTTCGCCCAGCAAGAAATACCAAGGCGCAAGGCCCGCTTGAATGTCTTGACCTACGACGACCTGCTCACTCGCCTGCGAGATGCGTTCAGGGGCGAGACCGGGCAAACACTTAGCCAGGCGCTGGGCGCACAGTATCGGGCCGCTCTGATCGATGAATTCCAGGATACGGACCCGGTCCAATACGAAATCTTCCGCCAGATTTTCTCCGCTGGACGACACTATCTGTTTTTTGTCGGGGACCCCAAGCAAGCCATGTACGGATTTCGCGGCGCCGACGTGTACACATATTTGCGCGCAGCCGGCCAAGCCTCGCGGAGATTTACGCTCGATACCAATTTCCGCTCCGAAAAGCTGCTGCTGGATGCAGTGAACACCCTCTTCACCAGCGTCGAGCGGCCGTTTCTGATCGAAGGAATTGCGTATCGGCCGGTACGTCCTTCAAAAAAATTCCGGGAAGGTTTTGCCGAACTCGTCGGCAAAGATTCGGATGGCCCGTTGCGACTCCGGTTACTACAAAATGCTGCTGAGCCGTACAATCAGGCCGATGCCGAGCTCCTGATCAGTCGTGCGGTGGTGGCCGACATTGCGCGACTAGAGGCCGGCGGCTCGTTGCTGGGAAACCGACCACTGAAATTCGGCGACATGGCTGTCCTCGTCCGCACCAACGCTCAGGCCGCCAATCTGCAGCACCTGCTCCGTGGTAGCGGCATTAAGAGTGTGCTCAAATCTGAAGAGAGCGTCTTCCAAACGAATGAAGCTCGCGCAACGTTGCAGTTGCTCGAGGCGGTCCTGCAACCGGCGCGCGATGTTCTCCTGCGAACAGCGCTTTCGACCAGCTTGCTCGGCCTGAACGCGGCCGAGATATTGTCCCTGGATTCAGCCGAGGCGAAGTGGCAATACTGGCTCGAGAGATTCCTCCTCTACCGGAGCAAGTGGGAAGATTCCTGCTTTATCGCCTTTTTCCGGTATCTGTTTGTTGATCAAAAAGTGCGCCAGCGCCTGGTCCAACATCCGGGTGGCGAACGTGTCCTGACCAATTTCCTGCATATCGCAGAATTGCTTCATCAAGCGGAAACTGAACAGCGACTTGCGCCCACTGCGCTCTGCGGCTGGCTTCGGGAGCAGAACAACCATGCTGCCAATACGAATGAGGAGCATCAACTGCGGCTGGAAAGTGATGATGACGCTGTGCTGCTCGCCACCGTTCACAAAAGCAAAGGCCTGGAATATCCGATTGTTTTTTGCCCGTTCCTGTGGAAGGCCGGCGACTCCAAAAACCGCCGCGAAATCCTGTTTCACGATCCGGTGAACGAGCATCGTCTCACCCTCGATCTCCAAGAAAACAGACCGGATCCGGACGTGAACGACCGCCTGGCCGCCGAGGAGGCCTTGTCAGAATCGCTCCGCGCGCTCTACGTCGCGCTCACCCGGGCGCAAAACCGCTGCTATGTCTATGCTGGCGACATTTCCGGCTTCGAGAACTCCCCGCTCGCGCACGTCCTTGGCTCTGCCTTAGCGGCGCCCGCGTTCCGAAAGCTGGCAGAGGCGGCCGGAGCGATCAGCGTGACGACTATCGACCCGGAGGCCGATCAAGCGCTTGCGATTCAGCCATTGCAGACGCAAAGCGTCCAAGAACTCTCCGCGCGCCCTTTCTCTGGAACAATCCCGTCGACACAAATGATCGCCAGTTTCACCGGTCTTACTGCCGGGCGCGCGGTAGAAGAACCGGATCGGGATGCCGTCGAGCTGGTCGAACCGGGGATCGAAGTGGAAGGAAACGCCAATGATCTCGCGGGTTTCGAGCGCGGCCTGCGGGCCGGCATTTTCCTGCATGACATCCTGGAGCATCTCGATTTCCAGGCTCCCGATCAGATCGACCAGATCGTGCGGTCGAAACTCGCGACTCACGGGATCAAGGGGAAGGGTTTGCGCGAAGCACTCTCTGCTAAATTGCGGCTCCTGGTGGAGACACCTTTGATGCCCGGCCTGACCCTGAGCAGGATTCCTCTCGCCGAAAGACTTTCGGAAGTAGAGTTTTCTCATCCGATCGCTTCCTTGCCACGGGGCCAATTGCAGAAGATTTTTTGCAGGCACGGCGGCATCCACCTGCCACCCGAATTCTCAATGAGCCTGGGACACCTCGATTTGAGGCAGGTGGAAGGATTCATGCGAGGCTTCATCGACCTCCTTTTCCGGTTTCAGGACCGCTATTATCTCGTCGACTGGAAATCGAACTGGTTGGGAAAACGAACGAGCGATTACGACGAGGAAGGGATGCGGGCGAGCATGCTGCGACACACCTATTACCTCCAGTACCATCTTTATACGTTGGCGGCGGATCTGTATCTGAGCCGCCGCGTCTCCGGCTATGAATATGACAAACAGTTCGGCGGCGTGTTTTACGTATTCTTTCGCGGCCTGGACTCGGCCATACCAAGTCGCGGCATCTTCCACGATCGGCCTCCTGCCGCGCTGGTCCAGGCCCTGCGCCAACTGTTAATCGACGGTTTGCCATGAGCAAGACGCCGGATATTCTTGGCCATCCCGAGTTTGCCGACATCGACCGGCACCTTGCGCAATTCGTCCAACGATTCAGCGAAGGAGACCTGCCGATAATCGCAGCCGCACTGTTGAGCCGCAACATGCGTCACGGCCATATCTGTCTCGATCTCGGCATGGGCGCTCCAGCATTCGAGGAGCCGCTATCCGCCTTTCCGTGGCCAAACCTGAAGACGTGGCGAAAAGCACTGGCCAAAAGTCGAGCGGTCGGCGGCCCCGATAAAGGACTGCCTCTGGTGTTGGATGATGGCGGCCGCTTTTATCTCCGGCGCTACTGGGAATACGAACAAATTCTGGCGCAAGGGATACTCGCGCGCTGTCACCGGCAAACGCCGGCCGATCAACCAACCACGGGCGATCTTCAGGATCTGGCGATCGAAACCGCACTTGTTCGGCGCTTTGTCGTCATCTCGGGAGGACCGGGCACCGGCAAAACCACCACCGTCCTGAAAATTCTCGAGCGAATGATGAGCAAACCTGGCGGCGAGAAACTCCGCGTGGTACTCACCGCTCCAACTGGCAAGGCGGCGGCTCGCTTGCAGGAAATGCTGCGTGCCGGCAATGGAACCGGTTCTGTC
>JAFAKL010000544.1 GCA_019235445.1 Verrucomicrobiota bacterium
CAATGGGACAGCCGTTATCCAGGGCTTCGGCAATGTAGGAGCAGTCACCGCTCACGGGTTGGCCTATAAAAATGGCATGAAAATCATCGCCCTCAGTGACGTCTCCGGTGCCTACCACAACGATCATGGAATCGATGTCCGAGCGGCCGCCAGGCACGCTCTTACACACGGCGACCTGAAAGGCTTCGACGGCGCGGAGTCCATCCCGGCGGAGGACCTGCTGACGTTGCCTTGCGACGTCCTGGTCCCTGCTGCGGTCAGCGGAGTCATTCACCGTGAGAACGCGGGGAAAATTCGCTGCCGGCTGCTGGCAGAAGGCGCCAATGGACCCACCACCGTCGAGGCCGCGAAAATACTTTTCAAACGGTGGGACGAGCTTTTTGTCATCCCGGATATACTTTGCAACGCGGGCGGTGTCATCGTTTCCTACTTTGAATGGATCCAGAGCCTTCAAAGCTACTTTTGGAACGAGACGGAGGTAGCTGATCGCCTTTTCCGGGCTTTGGAGCAATCCTTTAACGCCATGATTAAGCGCGCCAAGGAAGAAAAGATACCTCATCGTTTGGCTGCGCTCGCGATTGGAGTGGAGCGGGTGATGCAAGCGCGGAAAGATCGCGGGCTTTTCCCATGAGACGGTGCGCTAGCGGGCTGGCATTCGACTTCTAAAACGTTCAAAGCTTACGGCTCTAGGCTCGACGTGCGCAGCCTCGTCCTCTGGCCAAACTCTTTTCCTTTTGGGGTTGGTGAGCGGGAGTTTGACCAGGAGCGCAGGTTTATGGAAAATTCTCCCAACGTCCGCTGAACGCCGAACGCCAAGGTAAAAATCCGAACGTACTTTTCCTTCTATGCAGATTCAAACACCCGAGCTCCAAGTTCATGAACCGATTAAGCCGCCGACGCCGCTCTGGTTCAAAGAAGCCATCATTTACCAATTACACATCAAAACCTTTTGCGATGCGAATAACGACGGCATCGGAGATTTTCAGGGATTGCTGAGCAAGCTGGACTATCTAAAAAATCTTGGCATCACCGCGATCTGGCTTCTGCCGTTCTACCCATCGCCGCTCAAAGACGATGGCTATGATATCGCTGATTATTTCAACGTGAATCCCTCCTATGGCACCTTGGATGACTTCAAACAATTCCTGGATGCCGCTCATCAGAGCGGGTTGCGCGTCATCACTGAGCTAGTACTCAATCACACCAGTGACCAGCATCTCTGGTTTCAAAAATCTCGCCGCGCCGCCCCCGGAGATCCCTGGCGCGATTACTATGTCTGGTCCGACGACCCCAGCAAATACTTGGAAGCACGCATCATCTTCAAGGACTATGAAGTGAGCAACTGGACCTATGATCCGCTCGCCAAATCCTATTTCTGGCATCGGTTCTTTTTTCATCAGCCCGATCTGAATTACGACAATCCCGAGGTGAAAGCCGCAGCCTTTCGGGTCCTCGATTTCTGGCTCGATCTTGGCGTGGATGGCCTCCGGCTGGATGCCGTGCCCTACCTCATTGAGCGTGAAGGAACCAGTTGTGAAAATCTTCCGGAAACCCATCGGATTTTGCAGGAATTACGGGACCGCATCGATGCAAAATACAGCGATCGCATGCTTTTAGCAGAGGCCAATCAGTGGCCGGAGGATGCCGTCGCCTATTTCGGTACCGGGAATGAATGCCACATGTGTTTCCACTTCCCCCTCATGCCGCGGATGTTTATGTCGCTGCATATGGAGGATCGCTATCCCATCGTCGATATACTTGAACAAACACCCGCGATTCCAGAGAACTGTCAGTGGGCTATCTTTCTTCGAAATCATGACGAATTGACCCTCGAGATGGTCACGGAAGAAGAGCGTGACTATATGTACCGCGTCTATGCTCACGACTCTCGTGCACGAATTAACCTTGGGATTCGCCGGCGATTGGCGCCACTGCTGGGTAATAACCGGAGAAAGTTGGAGTTAATTCATTCCATGTTGTTCTCGTTGCCAGGAAGCCCGATCCTCTATTACGGAGATGAGATCGGAATGGGCGATAACATCTATCTGGGCGACCGGAACGGCGTCCGCACCCCTATGCAGTGGAGCTCGGACAAAAACGCCGGGTTTTCCCGTGCCAATCCGCACTCGCTCTTCTTACCGGTCAACATCGATCCCGAGTTCCATTTTGAGGCGATTAACGTGGAGGTGCAGGAAACTAACTTGTCCTCTTTCCTTTGGTGGATGCGGCGAGTGATTGCGATTCGCAAGCGCTTCCCTGCGTTTGGTCACGGCGACTTTCAGATGCTCACACCTTCCAACAACAAGGTCCTCGCATTTACTCGCACCTATGATAGGCAGACAATTCTGATCGTGGTGAATCTGTCGAGATTCTCTCAGGCGGCCGACCTGGACCTCTCGCATTGGGTTGGCTGGGTCCCTGAGGATACGTTTGGACATGGCCGCTTTCCGGTCATCCGGGACAGCAAATACACGATCACTCTGGGGGCCCACACTTCGTATTGGTTGTTGCTCACGCCGCCTGAAGTGTCGGGAGTCGCTGATGGCGAAAAATCTTTGCCCGTCATTCGATTTGCCGGCGATCCGGCATGGTGGTTTAGTCCGATCGGATCCCGCTTCATCGAGCGCGAACTGACAGCTTATATCAAGAACACCCGCTGGTTCCGGAGCAAAACGCGCGCGATTCTGAACATCGGCGTTTTGGACCTTGTCAATCTTCCTGGCCAGCAACTTGGCCAGTTGCTGATCGTCGCTTTTAATTATGCGGAAGGCCCGCGCGAATTGTACGCTTTGCCGGTACGTGTTGTCTCTGGTGATGAAGCACGCAATACTGAAGTGGAATATCCGGCAACCGTCATCGCTCGCATCGGTCAGGAAGGCGATCTGCTCGTGGACGCCATCAGTACCCAGGCGTTTCAGGGAGCCCTCCTGGACCTGATTTGCGAGGGGCACATCTTAGCAGGCAGAGCGGGAAAACTGATTTGCACCAAGTCCACCTACCTGGCGGAAACTTTGAAGGACGGCCCGCCGCAACAGAGCAGATTCCTGAAGGTCGAGCAAAGCAATAGCTCCGTCATTTACGAGAACAAGATCTATTTAAAACTGTTCAGGAAACTCGAAGAAGGGGTCAACCCGGATCTGGAGCTGACCAAACAGCTGACGGAGAAGTGCGGCTTCAAAAATGTGCCTACTTATCTAGGAGACATTCAGTATGTCGCCGCGGGCCAGGAACCGGCTTCGCTCGTAATGATCCAGTCGTTCACGCCGAACGAAGAGAACGGTTGGTCGCAGACCTTGTCAGCGGTCAGTCGTTATTTCGAGCGCGTCCTGGGAGACCCTCAATTGCCGCCAGCGCCATCCATTGGCTTATGGGAAGAAATTCCAGAGCCGTTTCTCGGCCTCATTGAGGGCGTGCATCTTGAAACCGTTCGCTTGTTGGGAGAACGAACCGCGGAAATGCATCTTGCTCTCGGGCAGGACACCGAGTCGCCCAATTTCGCTCCGGAACCTTTCTCGCTGCAGCATCAGCGCTCGGTCTTCCAATCCATTCGAAGCGAAACCAAGCAAACGTTCGCCCTCCTGACCCGGACGGTCGGCAGCCTGGAAGAGCACTCAAGAAGCTTAGCGGAGCGCGTTCTTCAGCAAGCCAATGCCTTGGGTGCCTTTCACGATTATCTTCTTCGGGCCCCGATCGATACCAAGAAAATTCGGATCCACGGAGATTACCATCTTGGTCAGATATTGTTCACCGGGAAGGATTTCGTGATCCTGGATTTTGAAGGCGAGCCGGGCAGGCCAATCGGGGAACGCAGATTGAAGCGCTCCGCTTTGATCGATGTCGCCGGCATGCTGCGATCCTTTAACTATGCCGCGCACCACGGCCTGCTTGAATCCAGGACCATCCGTCCAGTCGATCAACCGACGCTGGAAACCTACGCGGACCTTTGGTCGACTCGGGCCAGCCAGGTTTTCCTGGCGGCTTATCTGAACACCGCCGCCAACGCTTCCTTTATCCCAAGAGATCGGGAGGACTTGCGACGATTGCTCCGCAGCTTTCTGATTGTCAAGGCGCTTTACGAGCTTCGCTACGAGCTGAATAATCGCCCGAAATGGGTTGCGATTCCCTTGCGTGGCATTCTGGGCCTGGTTGACGAAGGAGTTGCGCCCGCAGTTAAGAGTTAAGCGGCTGAGCCGCTCTTGAAGAATCCAGAAGGAAGGGTGGAGACGTACTCTGACGGGACATTTCAATGAATCAAGTTGACTTTGTGGTGATCGGCAGCGGAGTGGCGGGGCTGAGTCTATCGCTCAAGCTTGCGGAACATGGCTCCGTCGCGATCATCACCAAACGCCAGGCGATCGACTCAAACACCGCTTGGGCGCAGGGCGGAGTGGCCTGTGTAACCAGCGTAGAGGATTCCTTCGATTTGCATATTGCGGACACCTTAGCGGCAGGTGCCGGACTTTGCGACCGGGAAGCCGTGCGGACGATTGTATCGGAAGGACCCACTGCGGTACGAGACTTAATGCGGATCGGAGTTCAGTTTGACGAAAGAATTTTAGAGGATGGACAACGGGAACTGGACCTCGGCCGAGAAGGAGGCCACTCCAAGCGGCGCGTCCTCCATTATCATGATACCACTGGACGCGAAATCGAGCAACGTTTGCTGGAAGCAGTGACCAAGCACCCCGGCATCCGCATTCTCGATAATCACATGGGCGTTGACCTGATCACCACAGGCAAGCTGGGCTATACCACTGAGGATCGCGTGATCGGCGTCTACGTTCTCAACGAGGCCTCTGGGAACGTCCAAACAATACGGAGCGATCGAGTGATCCTTGCCACTGGCGGATGCGGTAAGGCTTATCTGTACACCACGAACCCCGATATCGCGACGGGAGACGGAGTTGCGATGGCTTGGAGAGCTGGAGCCGCTGTCGCTAACATGGAGTTTATCCAATTCCACCCGACCTGCCTTTTCCATCCAGAACAAAAATCGTTCTTGATCAGCGAGGCGGTGAGGGGAGAGGGCGGTAAACTAGTCGATGCTTCCGGGCGCGAATTTATGGCCAAATATCATAAGCTCGGCGCGTTGGCTCCCCGCGACATTGTTGCACGCGCAATTGATGCCGAGATGAAGCGCACGGGTGCGAAGTGCATGTACATTGATATCACCCACCAGCCTGCCTCGTTCTTGATTGAGCGATTTCCAAACATTTACGAAACGTGTAAGGGAGTTGGGATCGACATCACGATGCAACCGATCCCGATTGTGCCAGCCGCGCATTACCAATGCGGCGGGGTAAAAACCGATCTGGAAGGTGCGACGACGCTGCGCGGCCTCTTTGCGGTCGGCGAGGTGGCCTGTACCGGCCTGCACGGAGCAAATCGACTGGCCAGCAATTCGCTGCTCGAAGCGCTGGTCTTGGCGAACCGGTGTTCAAACGCACTGCTCAAGCCCAAATACGCCAGCTATCAACAAGTATTTGAGCTGCCCGAATGGCGTCCAGGTCATGCCCAAGATGTCGATGAAGTCGTTGTTATTTATCACAATTGGGATGAAATCCGCCGGCTGATGTGGGACTACGTCGGAATCGTACGCACCAAGAAGAGGTTGCTGCGCGCAAGCACGCGGCTGCGCAACCTTCAACGCGAGATACAGGATTTTTATTGGGATTTCAGGGTCACCACTGATCTCCTCGAATTGCGAAGCCTCTGCACTGTCGCCAGTTTGATCGTCGACAGCGCGCTGGCTCGTCAGGAGAGCCGAGGACTCCATTTCACCCTCGATCATCCCACCACCGACGACACTCGTTTCCTCAAGGATACCATTCTTCGCCGTTACTGATGGTATCGCAATTTTCAGAGGAAACGACGAATACGTTCGATTTTGTCTGAAAATCGAACGTTTAGGCGGAAAAAATGCAGAAAGCGCTTGCATTCCCAAACGGATTGCCCGTAAAAAGGCCAGCTAATTAACCATGAGGCTGTCACTCGTTATTTCGGTTTGTGTTGTTGCGGTTATCAGCGGAAAAGCATTTGCCCAGTCCCAATACGAGAGTAGCACTGACTTTGCTAAGTACGCCATGAAACTGCGCGAAAACGCCCTGCTGAAAATCGAACCCAAGGTGATCATGTCACCGACAAAGACGGTCTTCACCGGGGATGGCCCCCGATACATGACCGGACCTTCTTTGATGGGACGAGGCGCTGAACTGAGTGGCGGTCCTGGCCGATATTCGTGGAAACTGGGGATTGTTACCACCATCTTCTGGATCGGTGAACGCCCCAGCGGCAATAATCCGGTCCCTAACGATCGGAGCTCCTGGGACAGAAATTGGTACTACAGCTATGGGGGCTACGACAGCCCTGATCCCGGTGCCCGCAGAAATTTTATTCCAGTTAATTTCGTTCCGCGGCAAAATCCGTTCTACGTCGCTCTTCCCTATAACGACGTGGAAGGTGGGCGCACCAAACCCGAAGCCAGCCAGGTGATTCCCTGGTTCAAACAGGCCTTCGTACGCGACGGCCAGACCGTTCTTAAAGGGAGATGGATCGCTATCCGGCACGGTTCCAGAATCTGTTATGCCCAATGGGAAGACTGCGGCCCTTTCCGGACTGACCATTGGCAGTATGTCTTCGGCAATGAACGCCCAAGACCGAATCTGAATCAGGGCGCCGGCTTGGATGTCTCGCCGGCCGTTCGGGATTACCTTGGTCTTGGGAACAAAGATGCGACAGACTGGAGATTCGTCGAATTCCGGGAGGTGCCTTCTTCCGGCCCCTGGGCAATGTATGGCGGCAACAACACGTTTGTCCTCCTTCGCCGGCAGAGCAACGACCGCTTCGCCCGTCGCCTGGTCCTGAAGACGGAATCGAACGATTGAGCGGTGCTGGAGTGATCGCGGGGTTAAACTAGGGCTGCGCCCGATAATGTTAACTTATCGCAGCGGCAAGGAGGTGCAGTGACGCTGACGCATTTATCCCGGAGGGATTAAAACGAGGGTAGCCTGGCACGAAGTGCCTGGAAAAAAGAAAAAAACGCCTCTAGTCCCGTAGGGACGGTTGAGCGAGGCTTCCTCCAAACGTTTTATATCTCTGGGACTAGTGAGCAGATCAACCGTGCCTCCGGGACGCGTCTACTTTTTTCTTTTTCCAGGCACTTCGTGCCAGGCTACCCTCGTTTTAATCCCTCCGGGATAAATGCGTCAATGCACCTCCTTTGCCGCTGCCATAGAAAAAACGTAGCGCAAAGAAACCCCGTGCCTTCGCGGTTACGACAGCCGCGGTCGAGAACGACCACGACGACGACGATTAGTGTTGCCTCGCACTCACGCAAGCCTCGCGTTCCTCGATGCTCGCTCGCCCGTTTCGTTCGACCACCACCTGTCGCATTCCTCGGCCGGCCAGAGCTTCGTAGTCGTGACCGGCCTCTACTGGACATGTCCAAAGAAACACCAAAGGAACGTCCGAGATGTTCACCGAGCGGTGAGCCCAGAATGGCGGCACGTAGGTCACTTTGCCCGGAATCAGCTCAGCCGTGCAGGATGTTCCATCCTTCCGCTCAAAAAGAACGTAACCTCGACCCGAGAGCGCTTGGTAGGTTTCCGCGTGATCGCGTTTGCGATGGTAATGGCCGCGGGTCAGATGATACTCCAACCCCACTTTGCCAGGGTAAATGATAGTTGTTCCGAAAAAGAGGTCACCCTCGGCTTGGTTATCATTGAACGCGTAGTTCTCGTAGCATACCGGATCGTTTTCTTCCCGGATGCGCCGCTCCAGGCTTTCCGGATCAAGAAAAAGGCCGCGCAGATCTGAAAGACGCTTTTGATAATGCGCCGTGGCCTCAGGAATAATGCCTGTGTCCGCCGCGATCGCGACACTGCACGGGAAAGGGGACTCAGAGTTTTTCATATTACTTTCTTTTTACTTACAATTCAGGAAGAAATAGAAACTATTCGTCCTTAAGTGCTCGACAGTGAAAGAAAGGCTCCTTTGACGAAAGAAGACCGCTTGCTCCGCGTTGGTGTGCTTGGCGCCGGCTTGATCGCGCAAGCGGCCCACTTGCAGGCCTGCAAAAAAGCACGCAATGTCGAGCTATACGCACTGTGCGATGCCGCTGCCGACCTTTTGGAAAAAGTCGCGGCCGTGTCCGAACCCAGGAAGACGTTTGCCAGTTACGAGGCTCTCCTCGACGATCGGCAGGTCGAAGCAATTATCATTGCCGTTGCAGACCAGTTTCATGTGTCGATGGCTATTCAGGCACTCGAGGCCGGTAAACATGTACTGGTAGAAAAGCCCATGGGAGTGGACGTCGCCGAATGTGAGCGATTAGAGGAGACGGCGCGAACCCGCCCCCATCTTCATGTCCAAATAGGTACCATGCGCCGCTTTGATCCTGGAATCGCCTTCGCTCATGATTTCATCCGGAACGAGATGGGCGAACTGCTGGCGGTGAAAGCATGGTACTGTGATTCCATTTTTCGTTACCAGGAGACGGATAATCTTCACCCATGGATCTTAACCAGTTCACAGGCTAAACGACCCCAGGGTGACCCCAAAGCCGACAAGTTTTCTTATTATCTGCTGGGTCACGGAAGTCATCTCGTAGATACTGCCCGTTTCCTGGGCGGTGAAATCTTCGCCGTCCGGGCGGAATACCGGGAAAGGGCTGGCGCCCGAAGCTGGTTTGTCTCGGTTGAGTTTGCTAACGGTGCGTTCGGCCATCTGGACCTCACGCTTCCGGTTCGGATGGAGTGGCACGAGGGATTCCAGGTCTACGGTGCAAACGGCAGCGTTCTGGCCAAGGGTTTCAATCCCTGGTATTTCAAAGCTTGTGAAGTTGAATGCTTTTCTATGCGCGACAACCAGTACCATCGGCTGCTCGGCGCGGACGGCTACACCTTTCGGCGTCAGATCGAGGGATTTGCCGACGTCATTTTAAAAGGTGTGCCGGTGGTAGGCGCCCAAATCCAGGACGGCCTTGCCGCAGTGCGCGCGCTCTCGGCGATCAGCCATTCAGTCAAAACCGGTAATCGCGTCGTGCTCGCCGAAGCTCCTGGCAACATTTAGTCCAAACCGAAATGCCAGGAACCTGTACCAGTCTCCTCCAATCTGAGAAGTCTGTCGAACGCTGTGGTCTCAAACTTCCGAAACTAAATTCTAAACCCAACAATGGAACTGGGAATTTTTGCCAAAACCTTTCGCCGTCCTGACCTGCAAGCAACTCTGGAAGCGGTCCAGGCGCTCGATTTGCGATCCGTGCAGTTCAACTTTGAGTGCGCCGGACTTTCCAGCCTGCCGGACGCGGTTCCTGCCGCGGTTCTGGCTGCCATGACCGCGGAAAGTTGTGCTACAGGAATACGGTTTGCCGCCATTTCCGGCACTTTCAACATGGCCCATCCGGAACGGGAGGCACGCGAACAGGGGTTACGGCGGCTGAGGGTCGTCATCGAAGCAGCAGCACAACTCGCGGTGCCCCGGGTTACCTTGTGCACTGGGACACGGGATCCAAACAATATGTGGCAAGATCACCGGGACAACCGATCGGACCAGGCCTGGGCAGACCTGCTTTCCACGATTGAACCGGCTCTCGATTCTGCCGCTGAGTTTGGCGTTGCCCTGGCGATCGAGCCGGAACACTCCAACGTCGTCTGCAACGCGACTCGCGCGCGTAAGCTGCTCGACACCCTCCAAGTCGGTGGCCAACTGCAAGTAATCCTCGATCCCGCCAATCTTCTGGAAAAAACGCGTCCACAGAGCGACGTCCTCCGCGAAGCTTTCGATCTGCTGGGAGCTGATCTTGGGATAGCCCATGCAAAGGATTGCCTTCCCAGCGGTGCAGTTTGCGCCCTGGGGCGCGGCACCGTGGATTTTGATGCTTATTTCAAATGGCTGCGGACGATCTCTTTCCAAGGTCCGATCATTATGCACGGGTTTTCCGAAGCAGAAGCGGCCGAATCGACCTCGTTCGCCCGCGCCAAATTAAAGAAGCACTGTACGGAAGATGCCGTTTCTTGAAGCCAACGGCATTCGATTCAATTATGCCCTCACCGGGCAG
>JAFAKL010000268.1 GCA_019235445.1 Verrucomicrobiota bacterium
ATGCCTGGCTACCATACAGATCCAAAACAGCTTCCACCAACCCTTCGATATCGTATCGGGCGGCTTCCACATCTACCGGCAAACGATTTTCACGCATCGTTTCCGAGGTGATTGGACCGATGCTGGCCGTTTTCATCTCTGGCGGCCATGGGAGCTTCAAAGCTAGAAAATTTTCTACCGTCGAGGAACTGGTGAAGGTGACAAGATCTGCTCCCTCGGCTCGAAATCTCTCCAGGGCACCCGACGCATCCTGCGTCTCCGGTACCGTTCGATAAGCAATGGCCTCGTCGACAATGGCCCCGAGTTGCGTAAGTCGTTGCGGCAAAACTTCCCGGGCATTTGACGCTCTGACCACCAGAAACTTTAAATTCTCGACACTGCCAAACTCCTCAAGACCCTCGATGATCGCCTCGGCAATGAACTCTTTTGGCTGCAAGTCGACGCACAGATGCAAATTCTTGACGCGCTGAGCGGTAACCGGTCCGATAGCCGCAATCTTTACATTCCCGATACTGCGAGCGTCCTCATACAGACGGTAAAACATATCAAAGAAAGCATCGACGCCGTTAACGCTGGTAAATATCAACCAGTCGTACTGAAACGCATCGCGCACCAACTCACCAAATTCCATCAGGTTTTCAGGCGGTTCGATCCGGATGGTCGGTATTTCGTACACGTCCGCTCCCAGAACTCTTAGTTTTGCGGCCAAAGCGCCGGCCTGTTTTCGGGTGCGTGTAACGACAATCCGCCGGCCGAAGAGCGGCCTTCGTTCGAACCAGCGCAGTCTGTCGCGCAATTCGACCACCCGACCAAAGACCGCGATCGCGGGAGGGTGAAACCCGGCTGAGGCGGCAACGATGGATCCTAGCTCTGCAATCAGCGTCTCCTGACGGCCTGTCGTTCCCCAACGAATCAAGGCCGCCGGCAGATGCGGATCCGCTCCGTTGGCCAGAAGTTCCGGAACAATTAAGGCGAGGCGATCTGTTCCCATCAGCATCACTAACGTCCCACTTCCGGCGGCCAGCGCTTGGTAGTCCAGCGTACTGTCCTTTTTTGCTGGGTCTTCATGGCCGGTAAAAACCGTGAAGGAGGAGGCAAATTCGCGATGGGTCAACGGTATCCCCGCGTACGCAGGGACCGCGATGGCGGAGCTAATGCCTGGAACAATTTCGAACGTCAGACCCGCTGCGGCCAAGGCTTCGGCTTCTTCGCCTCCCCTTCCAAAGACGAATGGATCGCCCCCCTTCAACCTCACCACACGTTTTCCTTCCCTTGTCTTATCCACCAGGAATTGGTTGATCTCCTCTTGGCGCAACGTGTGCTGCCCGGACTTTTTCCCCGCAAACAGAATCTCAGCATCTGCTGGCGCCCATTGCAGGATCTGAGGGTTACAAAGATAGTCGTAAACCACGACTTGCGCCTGTTCGACAGCCTCCCTGGCGCGCAAGGTGACCAGTCCGAGATCGCCCGGACCAGCTCCGGCAAGCACACAAAGCCCTTCACTTTCCTTTTTCATAAATCATGTGCAAAAGTGCAGCGGCCGCAGCTCCGGGGGTCTCGAATTCGCCCGAAATCGCTCCGGACCGCGGTTTTTCGCTTTCATCAAAAATGATCGCTTCGCAGCGCAGCTCATTCCCTCGCAATGAGGTGCGAATCCCAACGGGCAAGTTGCACCCGCCGCCCAGCAGCCGCAAAAACTCCCGCTCGACGCGAGTGCAAAACCAGGTCGGCGCGTCGTTGATCTTGGCCAGCAGATTTTGCATTTCCAGTTCATTGGCTCTGATCTCTGAACCGATCGCCCCCTGTCCTGCAGCCGGCAGAATCTCTAGCAGATCGGTGGCGAACAACTGATCGGTCAGGACCTCCAAAACGCCTCCCGTGACTCGGTAACCGAGTCTCTCCAGGCCGGCCTTGGCCAAAACCAGCGAGTCCCATGAATCTTCAGCCAGCAGCTTGGCGATTCGGCTGGGAACATTGCCGCGGATGTCCATCACGCGCACATCCGGCCGATGGGCCGTTATCTGGCGAGACCTCCGGGGGCTGCTCGTCGCAACAATTCCGCCTCCAGGGAT
>JAFAKL010000288.1 GCA_019235445.1 Verrucomicrobiota bacterium
TCCCGGCCCAGGACCTTTACGGTTGCGAGATAAGGGGCATTTGAGGCCCAGACAACAATCGATTCGGTGTCGCCATCGGCAAGCGGTTGGCTCCTGACCCAAAGCAACGCCGTGGTCATATCGAAGATTGGATTAAACTTGAAAAAATTCGGCTTGGATGGACGATCGCTCGGAATCTTTTCCCGAAGCCCCATCACGTAATCCGGCTCGAAATCGACATTCGTTTTCACTGTCTCGTGTCGGTATTTCTCTTCTTGAAAGAAATGGATTGGCCGGAGGGTGTTTTTGTTTTCCGTGGCCTGATGATAGACATCGAGTCGAAAGAGGGCTCTTGGAAATCCGGACGTTGCACCTGCTGCATCCACCTCAAAGGTGTTGCGGGTCGGCGAGAAAAAATGGATATCAGCAGTCGCCGCCTGGATGCCACTCCAACCGAATCGATAAGCGAGACGCATCGGAGGCGGGGCGGCAAAATTGCCCGGACCCTTGCCCGATGTCAGGGACCCGATCCAATCCGGCTGTTGGTCGGCAAAAGCTGCGTCTCCGGCCGCCAGGAGGACGACAGCAAGTCCGGCTGTCGCCGGGAGCAGGCTCGCACCGATGGCACGGAAAAAGGCGGCTAGCCTGCTTGTCATCATGCTATTTCGAGGACTGCAAGCTAAGGAATGATGCGCTCGGCTTTTCTGGTAAGTATCCATCCGAGGTTACCTGTGCTGGCCCGGCAAAACGTCCAATCCCCTCTCTCGGAAATCAAATGGACTGGCTGTCCGATCTGCAGGCTTTCGACCGTACGCGCACTGATAGCTGGCCCATATTTGAGATCGGCCGCGGAATCGATGATCAGGGCGCGATTCGCATCCTTGGCTCCCGAACCGATCCAGAGGGAAGCTCCCGCGCTAGAGACGAAGATGAAGCCGGCGCCAATGCATAGCCGGCGCCAGAATAGGTTGGAACGTTCATGCACCTGGGAAGCGAGGAAAAATGAAAAAGCAAATGTCCAAAAGGCAATGGATGCGGCGAGAGGGAAGTAGTCAGCATATGCTCCAATTCGATCTCGAAAAGTCGGCTGATCGTCGTTTCCGACAATCTTGAGGACAGTCCGCAAGTTGGATCCGGCTTCATCCAGACCGGGTTCCAGAAGCAGTGCGCGCTCGTAATTGAGAATGGCCCTTCCTTGATCGCCTAATTTAAACCAGACGTTGCCTAGATTGTAAAAGAGGTCGGCACTGTATTGACCTACACGAACCAACTGGAGGTAATTAACCTTGGCTTCTTCATATCTGCCGTTCTGATACGCCTGATTGGCCGCTTCCCAAGTCGTTCCGCCGAGGGAAAACGGGACCGCAAAGGCAAAGTAACCTGCGACGGCTAGAAAGTGCCTGATCCAGATCATGCCGTAGCCTTCCAACGATTCAGGAGAGCTTTGATTCGCGAACGTTCGGGTTCGGTCAACGTCTCGGAGCCAACGCGTCCGTAGATCGTTAACTCTTTAACCTTCAGAAGCTCGCGCACTTCAGCCCGCAATTCCTCCGGCAGCGCTTCTTCGGTGATTGCCTCGTTGAGAGATTGGGTTCGGATGGTTGGCCCGCGCATTTGCCTGCGAGGACTCAGTTCCAGGAGCCGGACTGCAGCTTGCAGAACTTCCGGACGATTGTTCGACGCTTGAACTCTCTTCCATAGTAAACGCTTTTCGTGGGCCAGGGCCCGGCGTGTCTGACTGGCCATCGTGGCGTTTCGGACCAACAGGCCGAGGCCGAGGAACATAAGAGCGCCGGCGGGGATCGCTTGGATCGTCCAAAAGCCCGGTTGCTGCAATAAAGGAAGGAAAGTCGCTGGAACCGGCGAACTCGTTCGAATGTCGAGGACATCCAGGGTGGGAGGCGGCATGGATTTCGGGGCGGGAGAGGCATCTGAGTTGACAGGAGAGGCGGCCGCGTCAGGAAGCCGATCCCCTTCGATCTCAATATTGGCCGGAGACGATTTCAGGGTGACGTATTTCTCCGCATTCGGATCGAAATAGGAAAATTCGACCGTAGGCAGGCTGTTGAGCGGTTTCGAGGCAACGAGCGGATAACTAAAAGTTTTGACCGCACTCAGGCCGAGGTCATCCAACGTTTGGAGATCTTCTGAGGGCTGGTAAGCATGCCATCCATCGATATTGGTCAGAATCGGGGCCTCGACCCGGTCGAAGTTGCCGAGCCCCTTGATTTCAACCTTCATGTTGACTGGGTCTCCCGTTCGCGCCTTCGTTGGCTGTGCCGAAGTGGTCAGAGTGAAATCGCCCACTGGACCGGAAAAGTTCGCGGGCCGGCCAGCAGTCGGGAGTGGCTTGATCTCGATCAAGGCACCATTGGTCTTGATGTCAATCACCTGTTGCTGGAATGCTTCCGTCGGATCGATGAATCCGGGTGCATTCCTCATTCCGAATGGCATGGAAATGAGAAAGCTTTGAGTCGCCGACCGTAGCTCCAGCTTCCCTGGCTTAACGCCGGTCAATCCCGTTTTGTAAACCACCACGTGGTACACCCGGCCATTTGTTTCGAGCTGTTTTTCCGTCGGCTCCGGGTATTTTTTAGTTACGAAACCCTCTCCGTCAATCAGCGGGTATTGTCCTTGGGGATAAGGCTGATACTGCATTCGTTGGTTGAAATAAAACCGCAGTTCGATGGGGATTTGCTCTCCCACGTAGGCAGATTCCTTCGGGACAACGAGTTCGGCAAAATAAGGCTTGTCCGAGTTTGGTGAAGGCTTGGCGGCGTTGTTGTCGTTCAGATGAACGACCTTGAGAACTAAGCTTGAGGTCCGGTAAACCTTGCCCGCCGCCGCCACCTCAATCGCCGGGATCTCGAAGTCTCCTGCCCTGGTCGGCGTTACGATATAGGTAAAAGTCGTGATGCTGGAGGCCTGAAAGTTCAGGATCTGCGTTCGGCTCGACGTGCCGGCAAAGTTAATCGACAACCCATCGGCGGAAATGGTTGGTGGACGTACGACTCGTGCGTTTTCGATCTTAAGCTCCAATTGCACCGGATGATCCACATCCGTGACCGACTCGGAGAGGGTGGCGGAAATCGAGGTCTCGGCTGCTGCCAGAGTAGCGCTACAAAGCAACCATACTATGAGGCCGATCAAACTTTTCATGTTACCAGTCACGAAGAACTCCCCGATCGGTTTTGCGGCGCATCAGGTCGATCTTGTCACCTTCTTCCTTCAACGAATCGAGCAACCCAAGAGCTTCGTCCTCCGACATTAAGCCCGGTGTTGAGTCCCGAGGGAGCGGCATTTGCCGTTTCTCTTCCTCCGGCGGGGTTATCTCCCGGAGTTGACCGTTTTTCTGATTTGGCGTGGAATCGGCTTGCGGCTGGTCATCTTCGCTGTCCTCGTCCGAATCGGAAGGACTCTGTTGCTGAGATCCCGGCGACTGCTGGTCCTCAGGCAGGTTTTCTCCTGGGCCGGGTTCCGATTGTTGATCCGGGTCTTGCCCCATCATCCCTGGTTGGTGATTATTGCGATTTCTTTTTCTGTGCTTCCTTGGAGATTGTCCCTGTTGCGTTCGCTGCCTGCGCTGCTGTGCTTCCTTCTGCTGCTCAGCATCCTTTATGCGCTCTTCTAGAAGTCTCAGGTTTTTCTTTGCCTGGTCGTCTCCAGGATTTCGATCGAGTGCCTGATGGTATTGGTAGCGGGCATCGTAATAGTTCGACAGCTGCTGTTCGAGATCCTGGGCATTATTTCCCTCCAGAAAAAGAGTGTTCCCGGCGTTGTAATAAGCCTTTTCCTGAAGAACCGGATCGTTGCTTACCATGGCTTTGGAATATGCCTCGAAGGCTTCGTCGTACTTTTGCAAACGGAAGGCTGCATCTCCGAGATTAAAATTAACCGCTGGAGAGTTCGGATCATTTTTCAGTTCTTCGCGGAAGTCGCCAAGCGCCCCATCAAAATCTCCCTGGTTGTAGCGCTCGAGCCCTGAACTGGCGCGCCCATTCGCAACCGTGACAAGCATCGCTAACGCGGCTGCGCCCTGAATCGGAACCCGCCTGGGTTGCGGTTGTTTCCGCCGGGGGCTCAGCGCTGCCGAAAAGAGCAGGAGCAACAGTCCGAAGGCCAGGGGCCAGCCGTAAGATTCGATCGGTATGCGGACTGAGCGCTCCTCGACCTTGCCTTCGCTGAGCTTACGAAGGCCGGAGGCGATCAGTCGTGAAGTCGATCCATTTTCCAGATGAACATAGAACCCTCCGGTCTTTTCTGCGATCTCTCGAAGACGGTTCTCGTCCAAGCGAGAGCGAACGATCTGTCCGTTCCGGTCCCGGAGCAGTTCCTGCCGATCAGGATCAATCGGAATGGTTGAACCATTCCTGGTTCCGATACCGACGGTAAAAATCCGGATGCCGTAAGAGGCAGCTTCTTTAGAGGCGGCAACCGAATCTTCCTCCAGGTCCTCGCCGTCTGTCAACAACACCATGGCGCGCTGAATTCCCTCAGATTTACCGAGGGCCAGTTCTGCCGAATGGATGGCGGAAGTGATATTGGTTCCGCCGCGTTCGACTGAGTTGGTGTCCAGTTGGTTAATCGCCTCGAGGACCGTTTGATAGTCGACGGTTAGCGGAGCCTGCACCAGTGCGGTTCCAGCAAAAGCAATCACCCCAATCCGATCACCCTTCATGGCATCCACGATATCTTGAGCGGCCAGTTTTGCTCGCGCCAGCCGGTTAGGAGCGCAATCCGTCGAAAGCATGCTCTTCGAGGTGTCGATCGCGAGGAGGATGTCGCGACCGTGTTGTTCGAAGTTCTGTTCGAAGAATCCGAACTGCGGACGCGCGAGAGCTAAAATGAAGGACGCCAATGCTCCAAGAAAGAGCAGACGGCTCGCCGCTTTACGCGATCGGGCGACGGTATCGGTAAGCGCAGGCAGCAAGCGCGCCGCGACGAGTTGTTCAAGCCGTTTTTTGCCTCGCCGATCGTTCAAAATAGTCAGCGAACCCAGCAAAGGCAGGAGCAGCAAGCACCATAAGAGAGCTGGTTCCCCAAAAGTCATGGCACCTTGCTCCAGACTGTCTCGCCGAGAACAAAAGTGGCTCCCAGAAAGCAAAGGCCTGCTCCCAACACCCAGCCGAAAACGTCTTGATAAGTTTGATACTTTTGCACCTGGACGTCTGTTTTTTCGAGGTGATCAATTTGATCAAAAATTTCTGTCATCGTTTTCGTATCGGCGGCTCGGAAAAATATCCCGTGACCGATGCGTGCTATTTCTCTGCAGGTGTCTTCTTTGAACGGCATATACTCCTGCGAGTAGTAGGTATTCCCGAAACCGTCTGAGTGGGGGAAGGGTACCAATCCGTTGGTCCCTGCCCCGATGGTGTAGATCTTGATGCCGATGGCAGCGGCCGCTTCGGCTGCCGTCAGAGGAGGGATTTTGCCGGCGTTATTGTCGCCGTCCGTCAGCAAGACGATCACCCGGCTTTTTGCGCGTTTGTCACGAAGACGATTTGCTGCCGTCGCCAAAGCAGAGCCAATGGCGGTGCCGTCTTCGACAAGGCTCGACCCGATGGCCGTCTGATCCCCGGTTCGGCGAATATTCAGGCGCGCGAGGTTTTCTACCAGCCAGGTGTGATCAAGGGTAAGCGGGCTGACCAGATAAGCACGGCCTGAGAAAATAAGCAGGCCGATGCGGTCATCCGGCCGGCCGCTGATAAACTTTTCGGTGACCTGTTTGACTACTTCGAGACGGCTCGCGCGCTGCGTTCCCATAGAATAGTCTTCGGACAGCATGGACAGCGAAACATCGAGCGCGATCATGATATCGATGCCACTGGCATGGGTCCGGCTCGTAGCGGTCCCAAACTGTGGCCGGGCCAAGGCAATGATCAAGCAAGCGCAGCCGAAGTAATAGGATAAATTCTGGACGGCCTTCCTCCAGGATAAGCGAAGAGTGGTCGCTTTCTGGAAGAGACGTGCGGCCGAGAACCGGATAACCGGCGGTTTACGAAGCCGGTTGCCGATGAACCAGAGCAGAGCAGGAATCAGGACCAGAAGCAGGAACCAGGGTTGTTCAAACCGGAAGTACGTATTCATTTTACCTCCTCTACGAACACAGAGGCCTGCTCAAACAAAGTTTCGCTTTCTGCCTGCCCGGCGGCAACCCGGGCAAATTTGATCGCATCACAACTGTCCAGAAAGTGGCGCAACTTCTCCTGATGCGCGAGGTCAAAGTGGGAAGTTTGTGAAGCCTCAGTCAAAAACTCGATCGTGGTCTGGTGGACAGCCTTAATGCCGAATTGCTGTTCTATAAAACTCCTGAGAATGTCCGAGACTTCAATGCTGAACTCATACGGGCTGTCGGTGCAAATTCTCGCTTTCGCCTTTTCCAGCCGACTTCTGGCTATGTCTTTTGGAAGCGGAGGCCGGGCAATTTTAGGTTTCGGATTCGGCCAAAGGAAGTAGGCAAGAATCGCCAGCGCGAGCAGGATTGCTAGAAAAACTGCTACCCAAAGAGTCGGAGAACCGAGGACCGGCGGACGGATGTCCTCAATTTCGTCCGGGGATTTCGTCACGGCTTGCGCTAAAAAGAGCCAGATCATTGACGTCTCAGGCGATTTTCTCTTCGGATAAAGAATGACCGGAGCACGGGAAAATAATCTTGATCAGTGCGGAGCGGTACCGAATCGATGCTTTTGCGACGAAACAAGGCGTCTCGCTGGATCCGATCCTTGTCGGCTAATTCCCTGAACTCGGATCGTACGCGGCCGTCGGAAGAATCTATTTCGTAAATCGCGCCGCTTTCAGGGTCTTGGACGAGGACTAATCCGATGTTCGGGAAGGATTGCTCACCGGGATCTTCAATCGGGATGGCGATCAGATCATGTCGCCGGCCGCAAACGGTCAAAGGCTTTTCGTAATTCTCCGCGTGAAAATCTGACACGACAAAGACCACGGCTCGTCTGGTGGTCACGCGATTCAGAAAATCCAGCGGCTGATTCAGATCTGTTTTTCTGCCTTGGGGCTCGAAGTACAGAATTTCGCGGATCAGTCGCAGGATGTGGACCCGTCCTTTAGTGGGTGGGATGTACAACTCCACTCGATCAGTGAACAGAATCAGCCCCACTTTATCGTTGTTTCGAATTGCGCAAAAGGCCAGCAAACAGGCAACTTCAGCCGCTAGCTCCCTCTTGCTGGCGCTGACACTGCCAAAGGTTCCCGACGCGCTCACGTCGACTAAAAGGAGCACCGTTAGTTCGCGTTCTTCGACATACTTTCGGACGTAAGGTTCACCCATCCTGGCGGTCACGTTCCAATCGATCGATCGGACTTCGTCGCCGAAATCGTACTGGCGGAACTCGTCGAAATTCATTCCGCGCCCTTTGAAGACGCTATGGTACTGCCCGGCAAAAGCGGTTTCCACAAAACGGCGGGTGCGAAGTTCCAGCTTGCGGACCTTCTTGAGGATCTCAGGAACGGACTGCATTGCTAAAGAATCAAGGTACTGCAAGCCCCGCAAAAATTCGTTGGATAACGGTTTCGCTGGTTATCTCTTCGGCTTCGGCCTCGTAACTGACAATCACCCGGTGCCTGAGAACATCGAGCCCGACGGATTTAATATCCTGCGGAGTGACATAGCCTCTTGCGTTCAGGAAAGCGTGGGCGCGAGCGGCGAGGGTCAGGTAGATGGTGGCACGTGGAGAAGCTCCGTAGCGAATCAGGCCCTCCATTCCAAGATGATACTCTTCCGGACGGCGGGTCGCCCAGACGATATCGACGATGTAGTCTTTCACCCGCTCGTCGATAAAGATCCGATTCACGATATCGCGCGAGCGAATGATATTATCCGCGGACGCGACAGTTTGAACGGAGAGATCGGGCGCTGAAGTGCCCATCAGATCCAGGATCTTGCGCTCCTCTGTCTTGGAAGGATACGCGATGTTAAGTTTCAGCATGAAGCGATCCAGCTGAGCCTCAGGGAGTTGATAAGTGCCCTCCTGCTCAAGCGGGTTCTGCGTCGCCAGCACCAGAAATGGATCGGAGAGAGGATAGGTTTGGTCGCTGATGGTAATCCGCCGTTCTTGCATCGCCTCAAGCAGAGCGCTTTGCACCTTGGCCGGAGCGCGGTTGATTTCGTCTGCCAAAATCAGGTTAGAAAAAATGGGCCCTAGTTTCGGCCTGAACTCCCCATCCCGCGGGTTGTAGATCATGGTACCGATGATATCCGCTGGCAACAGATCTGGCGTGAACTGGAGGCGCTGGAATTTCGTGTGCACGCAGGAGGCCAACGTTTTGACGGCCAGTGTTTTCGCCAGTCCAGGAACGCCCTCAAGCAGGACGTGACCGTTCGCAAGCAGTCCGATCAGGAGACGGTCGACCAGATACTTCTGGCCCACAATGACGCGAGCAATCTCGTTCTGCACAGCGTGAACCCACTGGCCGTTACTATTTACTTCCTCGGTGATCGCCTCTGTCGAAGTGGTCATATTCAGTGTTACAGGTCAGACAGTCTAGTCGTTTATCCGTTTAAATACATCATGGTGCTGGTTTGCCCCTCTTCGAGGTCTGCGGGGCCGACCCCTGAGCACCGCCAAACGCTTTTTCGTTGCAACCTGCCAATGTCCTACTCATCTTGCTGCAAGTCTTGTATCCAACGCCTTGGCAGAAAAAGTTGCTGTGGAATGCGATCACCTCGCTCTCGCTGCTGGTGACCGCCTCGATCGTTATTTTCACCTTGTATGTCGCCACCCAGGTTGTCGCCTTTCTTCAGCCTTTGTTGTTGCCGGTCGCGGTGGCGGGCGTATTCGCGTATTTACTCGAGCCCCTCGTCAGTTGGCTTACGAGGAAAAAGTTGCCTCGAATTTTAGCGGTGATCATTGTTTTCGGAGCGTTCGTCCTGGGCGGGGCCCTTCTGGTGTTAGGAGTTGTTCCCTCGATCTACACTGAAAGTGTGAAATTTTCTTCTGCCCTTCCCGGCTATGTGGAACGAGGTTGGGCGGCTATCGACGATTTTCTAGAGCAAAATGTGGCGAGTATCCCACAAATTGGAGGCAATCCGGTGCCATCGCCCGCTTCGACGTCAACCCCGGAGTCAGTCCAGACGCCCGGGCCAGGCTTAGCCCCAGGCATCGAGAATCCAAAGAGGGGCCTGATGCGTCTTCAGAACAATCCTTATCTCCTGCAATCCTTCCAGTACTTCCAGGATCAGCTTCCCACATTGGTGCAACGTACGTGGGCTTTGGCCCAGACCAGTCTGACCGGCGTGTTTGGTGTTTTCGGGTTCATGGTGGGCTTGCTGATCGTACCCATTTATCTTTTTTTCTTTTTGAAAGAAAGCCCACGGATTGCCGAATCCTGGAGCAACTACCTGCCGCTGCGGCGCTCGGAACTCAAGGATGAGGTGGTGACAGTTTTGACGGAGATCAACGGTTATCTCATCAATTTTTTCCGCGGCCAGCTTGTCGTGGCCGCTATCAATGGAATTCTGTTGGCGATTGGGCTTTCCATCGTGGGTCTCCAATTCGGCTTTTTGATCGGACTCGGCTTTGCGTTTTTCGGGATCATTCCATACGCCGGGTACATCGTTTGTTATATCCCTGCGATCCTGATCGCCTTTGCGCAGTTCAATGATTGGGTGCACCCGCTGTGGGTGACGATCATTTTCTTTCTCATTGTCGCCCAGATCGATGGCCTGGTGACGACGCCCCGGATC
>JAFAKL010000334.1 GCA_019235445.1 Verrucomicrobiota bacterium
ACTCAAATAAAACCTCATTTCCTGCCAGTATATTCCCGTTTGCGCAACCGCGCCAATGACACACGATAGACAAATCCCGCGCATTCACCTAATGTCGTCCGAGGCTAGGTTCCGTCTCTTACGTTCATGAATCAGATCTTTGACAATGCGAATCAGTGGCTCAACGATCTCGTAAGCTATGTGCCCGGCAAACCGATTGAAGATGTGGCGCGCGAGTTGGGCCTTGATCCCGACAAGATCGTGAAGCTCGCTTCGAACGAAAACCCGCTTGGCCCGTCGCCGATGGCGGTGAAAGCGATGCAGGAGGCGCTGCAAAAGGCGCACTATTATCCAGATGGCGGCGGATACCACCTGCGCGCCGGCATCGCCGCGAAATATGGGGTTGGCATCGATCACGTGATCCTGGGGACTGGTTCGAACGAGATCATCGAGTTTCTCGGGCACGCCTTTCTAAGACCGGACGACAATATCGTTACGGCAGAGCACGCTTTCGTCGTTTACAAGATTCTGGCCAAGCTTTTCGGAGCCGAGACCATCGAGGTCCCTGACCCGAACCTGACCCACGACCTGCCGGCAATGGCTGCCGCAATTAACGATCGGACCAAAATCGTTTACATCGCCAACCCCAACAATCCCACCGGAACGATGGTAAGCGAAGCCGAACTGGATCGATTGGTCGATCGCGTCCAGAGGAACGTGGTCATCGCGCTCGACGAGGCTTATTACGAGTTTCTGCCAGATCCGCCAAACACACTGAAATACTTCCGGAACCATCCGAACGTGATTGTCCTGCGGACGTTTTCGAAGATTCAAGGACTTGCCGGCCTGCGAATCGGTTACGGATTGGCCCATGAAGATCTCATTCGGCTTCTGCAGAAAACCAGGCAGCCGTTCAACGTCAATTCAATCGCGCAAGCCGGTGCGTTAGCCGGGCTTCGTGATGATGCCTACCAGGCCAAGACCAGAGAAGTGGTCAGGCAGGGACGGGATTTTCTTCAGGCAGAGTTTCGGAAGCGCAACCTTGAGTATGTGCCAAGCGTGGCGAATTTTATCCTCGTCAACGTGGGCAACGGAAAAGAGGTATTCCAAAAATTGCTTAGGCGGGGAATGATTGTCCGGGCGATGGATGAGTACAAACTTCCGGAATGGATCCGGGTTACCGTTGGAACACCCGTACAAAATCAGAGATTCCTGGAAGACTTGGATCAGGTATTAACTGAAGATTACACAGACAAAACCTAAATTTGGCTGTGTGAAGATGCGAGTCAGATCTGTGTGCTCTGTGAAATCTGTGGTTTAAATATTCTGCTTCTCCGATGGCTCTCGACGACACCATCGCTGCAATCTCCACCCCGATAGGTGAAGGCGCGCTAGCCGTCCTCCGCTTATCCGGCCCCGACGCCCTGTCCATTCTGACGCCGATCTTCGCTGGCGCAATCTCTCCCGAGAGATTTATCCCTCGGTGCGTGGTCTTCGGGAGAATTCAAGATGCTGGAGGGAAAGTAGACGAAGTCCTGGTCACTTATTTCCGAGCCCCGAACAGTTACACAGGGGACGATCTCGTGGAAATTAGTTGTCATGGCGGGATTCTGGTGACCAGGAGAGTGCTCGATCTGTTATTGGCAAACGGAGCCCGGATGGCAGATCCAGGCGAATTCACGCAACGGGCGTTTCTGAACGGGAAGATGGATTTAACCCAGGCAGAGGCGGTGATGGATCTGATCCGGGCACAGACCGAACTCGCGCTGCGCTCTGCCCACGATCAACTGGCAGGCCACTTGGGGAACGAACTCGCCGATATTCGCGAGCTCTTGCTCACCACTTTGGCTCACGTCGAGGCGTACATCGATTTTCCGGACGAGCAAATCGATCCGGATACAGGCAAAACATTACTCGACCGGATTATCGCCTTAGAAAATCGCATTGAGCGGTTGTTAGCTACGGCTGATCAGGGCCGGGTGCTTCGGCACGGGTTGAGGACTGTGATCTATGGACCACCCAACGCAGGTAAGTCGAGCCTGCTGAATCTTCTTCTGGGCTACGATCGGGCGATCGTGAGCGACGTGCCCGGCACGACCCGGGACACCATCGAGGAAGTAATCAATATCCGCGGTATCCCGGTCCGATTGATCGACACCGCTGGAGCGCGCGAATCTTCCGACCTTCTGGAAAGCGAAGGGGTCCGGCGTACTCAGCAACAAGTCGATCAGGCTGACCTCGTCATCCAGGTCGTCGACGGCAGTAAGGCCCCGGCGGATTTCAAGGTATTGGAAGACCGCAGCCATGTGCTTATTCTAAATAAAAGTGATCTGGGAGTTCATTCCCGATGGAGCGAGTGCCACGGCATCCGGTTTTCTTGCCGGGAGCGGACCGGGTTGGAAGATCTAAACCAGACGATCTGGGATCGGGTGGTGGGTGAAAAGGTTAAGCTCGGCGACATGCGGGTGGCGATTAATGCGCGCCACCAGGCTTGTCTCCAGATCGCGAAAGATCTCCTGGTTGCCGGCGGCCGAAGCTTGCAGGAGGAGAAATCGCCAGAGTTTGTCTCGATCGAGTTGCGTGGCGCGCTTGACGCGGTGGGCGAAGTGATCGGCAAAATCGACACCGAAGACGTGCTGGGAAGAATCTTCAGCGAGTTCTGTATCGGAAAATGAAGTCCGGGATCCCGGC
>JAFAKL010000363.1 GCA_019235445.1 Verrucomicrobiota bacterium
AATACGCGGCGGCGCCGCTATACCAGTCACGGACTTTGTGCACTAGGATCGGCGCCCGGTTACTCAAATTGCTGACGCAGCTCGACCCGATGCTTCGCGCCCCCCGCCGCCAGAATGCTCGAATAGAGCTGAAAGCCGGTTACGTGCGCCAGGCCGAATTCTGTCTCCGCGTTGCGGCGCAGAAACGGCTGCAGCGTCTGCCGGGAAATGCCTCTGCCCCGCCCTATGGTCACATGTGGGTGAAAGGGTTTGAGGTCGGCTTCCAGACCCGCGTGAAGTACGGCATCCTGAACTCGCCGATGTAGTGCAAAGAGATTGGGATGTCCTTTTCCCACGCCAACCCAAACCACCGATGGCCGCTCCCGCGAGTTGTAAACACCCACTCCGCGCAAAGGCAAGAAGAACGCCGGAACTCGCACTTCCCCCAGGGCTTCGCGCAGCCGACCTTCGGCAAGGCCTTCCACTTCGCCTATAAAGCTGAGAGTCAGGTGGAGCTGTTCCTCTGGAATCCAACGCAACCCGGGCAGATGCGGATCCAGCCCGGACAGCACCTCCTTGCAGCTGGCCGGCAGTTCAATCCCCACAAAGAGGCGGTTCATTCTTCATTCAGAACTCAGAATTCAGGAATCAGCAGGGGGGAGTACAGGGCTCAGGAGTTCAGGAGCTGCGAGGCGGGGGTACGCTGAACAGTGAACGCCTGGACTCTCCCGAGTTCCCGCCTACTGACTCCTGAATGCTGACTCCTGAGTTCTGAATAGAATCGCTTCTGTGACGGCTGGCTCCATGCGGCTGGGAAAGGCTTCGCGCGGAATTAATGAGTCCCACGTGAGAAAAGGCTTGAGGAAGATTGCCTACCTGCCGCTTCCTTTTGGCGTCGTATTCTTCGGAAAGCAGGCCCAGGCTGTTGCAAACGGCGACCAGACGCCGGAAAAAAGTGTCCGCCTCTGTATGCCGGCCCATCAGACACAAACAATGCACCAGCCAGAAGGAGCAGGGCAGAAACGATCCCTCCCCTGGCGGGAGACCGTCCACGTGGGCAGAGTTGTCGGGATGGTATCTCAGCACAAATCCGTCTACCACAAGCTCCTTTTGGACGAGTTCCACCGTAGCGACGACCCGTTCATCGGTTGGCGGTAAAAAGCCGACCAGTGGTATCATAAGGAGACTGGCGTCTAAATTGTCGGAACCATAATACTGGGTGAATGCCCCCCGCGATGGACTGTAGCCCTTCTCACAGACCTCCTCATGAATTGATCTTCGCAGGCTTCTCCAACGGTCCAGATCTCCTTCAAGTCCGAACTGCTCGACGGCCTTCACCGCACGATCAAGGGCGACCCATGCCATCACTTTGGAATGCGTAAAATGCCTTCGCGGACCGCGGATTTCCCAAATGCCGTTGTCGGGTTTATCCCAGATTTTCTCCACGAATTTCACCAACAGCCTCTGCAAGCGCCATGAACTGGATCCGGAATCGATCCCGACCGTGCGGGCCACATGCATCGCAGCCAGTGTCTCGCCGTAGACGTCGAGCTGGAACTGCTCTGAGGCCGCATTTCCGATTCGCACCGGACGGGAATTTTCGTACCCAGACAAATGCTTTAGTTCGAATTCGGGCAAGCGGCGCTCGCCTGCCAAACCGTACATGATCTGCAGGTCCGCCGGATCTCCGGCAATAGCACGCAACAACCATTCGATCCACTGCGAAGCTTCCTCGGTAAAGCCGGATTGCATCAGTGAATAAAGCGTGAAGGTGGCGTCTCGAAGCCAGCAGAACCGGTAATCCCAATTACGGACCCCTCCAATCTGTTCCGGGAGAGACGTGGTAGCCGCAGCAACAACTCCGCCGGTCGGAGCGTAGGTCAGAGCTTTCAGTGTGATCAGCGAACGGACCATGATATCCCGCCATTCCCCTTCGCAAGTCGAGTGAGAGACCCAATCCAGCCAGTAGTCTTGAGTTTCTTTCAACGCTCGTTCGGGATCGATCAGTCCCGGCGGTTTTTCATGGGACGGGTACCAGGACAGAGCGAAGTAGTTCCGCTCCCCCGCGGCGGTGGAAAATTCCGCGACAGTGGAGAGGTTTTTGCCGCGCGTTTCTAGGTCGCTCCGCAGCACGAGAGCGTCCGGCCCGGCGATCATGATCGAATCGCTCCCCACCCGTTGCGCCCACGGAATGGTGTTCCCGTAATCGAAACGGACCACCAGCTTCATCTCCATCTCCACTTGTCCCCATATCCCTTCAATGATTCGGACCATATTAGGATAGGAAACACGGGGCGGCATGAAGTCGATGAGACGGACGGCGCCACACTCTGCTTCAAATTCCGTTTCCAGGATCAGGGTGTCTTTTCGATAGGCATGGCTCACCTTTTTGCATGGTTGAGCCGGTGCAATTCGCCAGTGGCCATTTTGTTCTCCTCCCAGCAGTGCCGCGAAACATGCCGCAGAGTCAAAACGGGGAAGACACATCCAGTCAATAGAACCGTTGATCCCGATCAAAGCCGCCGTGTGGGTATCCCCGATGAAACCGTAATCCTCTAGCAAAACGCTCATAAAAATAGTCTAGGGCGAACTGCACATCCCCTGGCTGCGTTAAAAGAATCTTTTCCTTGTATTCCAAGCGATATATCGCATAATCCAGTGTTCGTTTGTTTCGTTCATAGCGCGGAAGATCGTCGGTTGAATTTCTCAAAGGTGATTTGAAACCCGGTTCTCGGGAACGGCTTTGTAGCTAGCAATCGTTCTTATCACCCAAAATGAAATTGTACGTTGGAAACCTTTCGTTTAATACCACTGACTCGGATATCAAGGATTTGTTCTCACAATATGGAACTGTCACCGATGTGCACCTTGTCACCGATCGTATGACAGGCAAATCCCGCGGATTTGCCTTTGTGACCATGAGCAGCGCTGCGGAAGGCAAAGCCGCGACAGGCGCTCTCGAAGGCAAAAACCTGCACGGTCGCAATCTGACCGTCAACGAGGCCCGCCCAAAGGAAGAAGGAGCGAAGCGCTCTTTCTCAAAGTCGCGTTGGTAGCCCACTTCTAAACAGACAAGTTGCTTTAAAAAAGCTGCCAGTTTTTCTGTTCCTGGCGTAGGTATAGATTCTATCGCCGCCACTGTCCCCTCGGTGGGCGGCGACCCAGCCGGAAAATCTTCAGTCCCAGCCGCAGCTATTTACCAACATGCCTGCAGAAAGCTCGATCGTCGTTGAAGGAAAGATCACCGCTGTCCTCCCTGGAACAATGTTCCGCGTGGAGCTTACCAATGACCATCTGGTGCTTGCCCACATCTCCGGAAAAATGAGAAAACGATTTATTCGTCTGACCATCGGGGACCGAGTCAAAATGGAGATGTCTCCTTACGATCTCACCAAGGCCCGCATCGTTTACCGGCTCTGAGACTTTCAGGCCGCTGCTTTCCAGCCATACGGTCGATATTCTGCGGCATATTTTCCGTCGGTGCTCAGATCGAGCACCATGAAACCCTCGGCGCAACCCTTCTGCGCCCCCTTCCACCAATTGCCGCAAATCGCGCCGCTAGTGATATAGGAGATGCCGTCAATTTGAATCTGCTCTAAGTGATGCAGGTGACCGGCAAGTATAAGTTTTACGTTCGCCTTCGTCTCGTTGAGGACATTGCGCAAATCGGAGGCGTTGTGCGCCAACAAAGACGCTGGTGTTTCGATTTCCATTCCTGTCGTTTTGATTGCCCCACACACACTCAGGTTAGGTAGAACTGATACCGCCGGGATGTGGCCGCATAGCAGAGTCGGCGTTTGGGGATCTGTCCGCAATTCAGTCCGCAGGAACGCGAGTTGCTCTTGGACAAACTCCCCGATGTAAAATCCGTTCGGTTGCGGCAACACGTCATCCAACACGATGAACCGCCATCCTCCCTTTCGAAAAGCGTAGAAATCATGTTCCAGCGCAAGCCGCATGCGATACAAACCTTTGCCATATCTTGGGTCGTCGCGCTGGAGGGAGGCGTTTTGCGTTCCAACCAGGTCATGA
>JAFAKL010000395.1 GCA_019235445.1 Verrucomicrobiota bacterium
TCGCTGGGAGTAATTCGCTCACCGTTACGGCTCCGGCCAATGCGGACTTGGCTCCTCCGGGCAATTACCTTCTCTTCATTCTGAATTCCAACGGGGTACCTTCTGTGGCGGCAGTCGTAAACCTCTGATGCGAGATACTCGCACGAACATTTTAAAGAGATTCAAAATCTTGAACTGGTCCTTTGGGTTCTTTGGATGCGTCGTCCTATTCGGGGCGGTCATCCCTTGCGCGCGCGCCCACGGCCAGGATATTCCCGCAGGATTCAATGTTGAACGCTATGCTACTCTGTGGGCGCGAAACCCATTTACGCTGGAAATAGCCGCCGCCCCGGAAGTGCGTCACTCGGCCTTTGAAAAATTGTCCTTGACGAGCTGGCTGATCGACGGCGGCAAAGAGTCGATCTTTGTGGAGGACTCGGAAACCAAGGAAGTGCAAAGGATCGGCTCCAAGCCAAACCAACGCGGGATGCGCCTGATCGCGATGCACTTGAACTTGAACCCTCGATTGGTGGAGGCGGTAATAGCCGACGACAAAGAACAAGGGACCGTGAAGTTTCGCTATGATGGTCCGCCCTCGACGGTAAATCAGTCCCCGGCCCAGGCGAACCCTCAAGCGCCGGCACACCGCTGGGCGAATTTGCCAGCTACCCAAAACTCTAACCATGTGTCAAAGCTCTACCCCGGATTGCCCCATGTTCGCTCCGAAGGGGGCTCGGGACCACGAGGGATGCGAGTGCCCGGATTTGGACGAAAAGCCAACGTGCCTGACCCGGTATCGGCACCGTCGCGCAGTCAGCAGAACTGAGCCGCCTCATCTTTTCTCCGGATGGCCGCGATCAGGAAGTGGTAAAGCTGAATTGACTAAGCTGACGCCTGGGTAGTTCGCGCTCAGGATGTTGCTCCCCTCAAGCGCATCCAAGCGGACAATTCCGAAGGGGAATCCCGGTTGAGGAACATTAACCACTAAATAATCCGCCTTGAGACTTGATTTTTCTAAGGATTGGCTCGGAAGCGTGCTAATCAGGAAATGTTATTCGAAATGAAAAAAGCGTTAATTACTGGAATTACGGGCCAGGATGGCTCCTATTTGGCAGACCTTCTTTTAGCCAAAGGCTACGAGGTCCACGGCATCATCCGACGAGCCAGCACCTTCAACACTGTCCGAATTGATCATCTGTATCAGGATCCGCACGTGCACGGGATACACCTGTTCCTGCACTACGGAGACCTGGCTGATTCGGTGCAGCTCGTCAAACTGCTCTACGAACTGAGGCCGGACGAGATCTACAATCTTGCGGCGCAGAGCCATGTCCGGGTCAGTTTCGATATTCCCGAATATACGGCCGACGTTACCGCGGTAGGAACGATCCGGATCTTGGAAGCGATCCGCGAAGCGGGCGTAGCACCCAGGTTCTATCAGGCGTCAAGCAGTGAGATGTATGGCAAAGTGCAGGAGGTTCCACAAACGGAAAGAACACCCTTCTGGCCGCGCAGCCCGTACGGTGTGGCAAAGGTGTTCTCGTATTGGGCCACCGTCAATTACCGGGAAAGTTATCGTCTTCATGCCAGCAACGGAATCCTTTTCAATCACGAGAGTCCGCGCCGGGGCGAGACCTTTGTCACTCGCAAAATCAGTCGCTCGGTGGCGCGGATCAAACAAGGCTCGGACGAGTTGCTCTACCTTGGTAATCTCGAGGCTAAGCGTGATTGGGGTTACGCTCCTGAATACGTTGAAGGAATGTGGCGGATACTTCAGCAGGATGAACCTGATGACTATGTCCTGGCTACCAATGAAACACATACCGTCAGAGAGTTTGTCCAGCTAGCGTTCGCTCACGTGGATTTGGATTGGAAAGAATTTGTTCGATACGATAAACGGTACGAGCGCCCGGCAGAGGTTGATTTGCTGATTGGAAATCCGAATAAAGCAAAGAAGCAGCTAGGTTGGGAACCGAAAGTGCGCTTTGAAGAACTGGTTGGCATCATGGTCGATGCCGACCTGGAAACAAATAGACTGCAGCTATATGGCACTAAACCTCGCGCCTGAATAGACGA
>JAFAKL010000423.1 GCA_019235445.1 Verrucomicrobiota bacterium
GTGCGGCGATACCGGGATCGGACTGCTTGTCCGCAATCTGCACCATTTGGATGCCGGAACTTTCTGCAAAGGCTTTCTTGTAACCCGCAATGCGTTCCTCCAGATTTGATTGACCGGGCTTGGTCATCAACGCAACTTTCCCTTTTCCCCCGATTAATTCTGAGAGCTTCTTGCCCCCTTCGTACCCGGCCTGGAAATTGCCAGTACCGACAAACGCGATCCGTTTGGATCCTGGCAAATCGGCATCGACGGTGACGACCGGCACCCCTGTCGCGGCGGACTTGTCGACAATCGCGTTCAGCGACGGCTCGAACCCGACCACAATGAGTCCGGCAGGCTTCCGGGCGATCGCCTGCTCGAACGCCGTGATCATGGCAGACATATCGTAATCGGCCGGTCCAACGTACTCTGTCTTCACACCCATGGCCTTGCCGGCCTCCTCCAACCCCATTTTGTGATCGTAGAAATAATCAAGGCTCCCAAGAGCAGAGACTTCGATGTAAAGCTGATCAGCTGTACTGGTTTTTGTCTGAGCTTGTGCCGAAGCGAGCACCAGACCGGTCAACGCGACGAAGGCGGTGACGAATTTTGAGAGAAGGCGAGAGAGATGCGCGTTATGCATTGGATTGAGCGGGGTTTCAGTTTACCCGACTACGGTATTCTCGAGGACATCATTCTGTCCAGGCAAAGACAAGCCATGTAACCGCTGGGCCGAGGATTGGGCTCACTGCAACCGCCTTCGACCGGTGCGTGCAATAGATCAACGGTTGGAATGTCAAGCGAGACGATCTGGCGGGCGGTCGCTAATCGCGCTGTCACTGAGTGAGATCTCCTTCTCCCTGAAGTCTGGGGATTGGAGAGTCAACTGTAGAAGGCGGCAGCGGATGGTCAGCGCAAGAACAAAGGAATAGCACTGAGATCGCTAGAAACATCGCTCCAGACAGATCGATAACTTCTTTCATGTGTGTCATTCGCTGTCGAGGTTTCTTCCGGATCTGAGTTTGGACACTCATCTGCAGCCAAGGGGCGGAATAATCTAGCCCGCATTTCTCACGGCCCGTGAGAAATGCGCACGGAGTGCCGGCATTCGTCGGGGCTAGCCGCGAAGGCTTTCACCCCGGCAAGCTGCTTTCCAAGCAGCTCGCATCCCAATCATTCTTCCTTTGGTTTCGGCACCAGATGACGAAACCAATAATAGTTCGAGCTCGTGGTTGAATCCTCCAGCGCCTCCATTTTGTCCTCTTCATGAGAACTAAGATGGTCAATCACTTCTTCCTTAAACGGGGAGGAACCGCTTTTTAGATAGATCAGAAAATCGCCATTAATCGTACCGAAATGATGCGAATTCAAATAGTCAATAGGTGGGCCGGTGCGTCGATCGTCGAGAGCATCTTTCAAGTAATACCAGAAAAAGAACGGCAGCGTATTGACCTCCACTTGCAGGACAGACGAGTAGAGGAGCGCTCCAGCGATCAGGGAGCAGATCGCCAACTTATAGATTTTGTCCGGCGATCGAGCGAGCCATCCGAGAACGTGGATGAAAGGTAGGCTCAGGATCGGTGCGATGGGCAGCAAATAGCGCGGCCCATAGCAACTGGCGCCCTGCCAATTTCGAAACGCGGCGTTTGTCACGAGCAGGACGACACCAAATAGTAAGGCGGTGATCGCGTCAAATCGGTGCTGTTTGATGAATGCCGACCAGCCTGGGAGGGCAAAGATCATCAAGGGAAAGTTCAGAAAGATGCTCCTCTGCTTGCTGAAAAAGAAACCGCGCATTGCCGGGAGGATGTTCGCGGTGAAAAGACGGTGTTCGTGAGCCCATTGTGTGTAGCCGCTATCGAAGGGCAAGCCGAACCGGTAGGCGTTGCTTCCCAGCATCAGGCTAAGCAGAAGACCCACTGGCAGCCAGAACCAGAGGATATAGCCAAACCAATGACGGTGCGGGCACCGGATGCCGTCCGCTTCAACCGATTTCCGAAATTGCACCAGAGCAAACAGTCCTGCGAGCACGGGCAACAGAATCACATAGACATTTTTGCTTAAGCAGAGTGCACCAAAAAATACTCCCGCCGCGAGAAGATGGCTGCTCGCCACCCGATCGCCCGTTAGACGTTCCCGATCCAGGCCGGACACGAGATGGTAATAGAGCCCAAGCATAAAGAAGCCGACGTAAATCTCGAAGGTCTGCGCCCGCAGATAATTCCACCAGAAGGTGGCATAGAACGCGGACAAGACGAAGATCCACATCGTCGCCACGGACCTTGTGTATCGGCGCACGATCAAGACGAGGTAGCAGGCGGTCACGGCGCTGAAGAACAGGTTAAATAGATTCAAGAAGAGAGTCCTTGAATCCGACGCATTACCCAGCTTGCCCGTGACGCACTTTTCCAGCTGCAGGATGGGGACATAGAGCAGCAAATTCAAAATGCCGTACTTCGAGTACCATTTGCCCGAGGCGTTCTGATAGAAGAACTGTCCCCTTTCCGCGTAAGTGGACTCAGCTGGAACGGCCCAATTTCCGGTATTGATCAGCGTCACTGCGGCGATCCGTACCGAGGTCGCGTCGCCGTAATATTCCTCCGCCGGCATGGTGAGGAAGTTTACCAGGACGACGAATATCAGAATGGGCGGGATCACCCCGAATGACAAACCGGTTTGCGGCTTCATGTCGTGCGAAGAGGGTAAGCTTAATTGGGGCGTGGGCAAGGTCACAACATGCCTCCCAGAACACGAACACCAGGCGCGAAAGCCGCAGCGCAGATTTCCTTGTCGAGTGTGGCAAGCGGCAGTGCGCGCCTTTGCGCGAGTTCCAGGTAGCCGGCGTCACACAGAGTGAGCCGGGAAGCGGTCAGCAAGGATCAGCGTTTCACCCAGACTTGCTCGCACGAGCAAAGGCGCTGATGAACTTGCCTTCGACTTCTTTCGCGATCTGGTCTACCTGGTGAAAATTCCGCCAGAGCGGGGGGTTCCCGCAACCCAGAGAGGCTTTGATGGCCGTGTCCGGCAGGTCCTCTTTCTGAACCGAATCATAGAGGTTGGAATTTATCGGATCACAGGGATCCTTCCACGGGAGGCGGTCGCCGCAGCAGGCATTGCCTGCGCCCGAATTAACCCGCGATGCAGCTTGTCCATACTTCTTCCGGACAACTTCTTTAATCTATGCGTGCTCATAGGTGTGATGACTTTTTTTACTTGGAGCGCCAAAGAGGGGTCAGTGAAGAATGGCGCGAAGATAAGGCGCATTTAGGATGATTCTTCGCCCCGACCTCGGTTCGCTTAGGCGAAAGAGGAAGGAGCTCTATGTGCTTTTCAAACCCCATTGGTCCTCAATCATGGTTCTTTCCTCCTAATTTCTCTTCAATCGCCTCGTTAACGAACTGGCTCCGCTTGAGCCGCGGCACCGCCTTAGCCAGCTTTTCCGCGGTCTCGGCCTTTATACAATGGGTTACCATTTTTAGCGGTACCGCGCTCCGGGGTCGCCCGGCTCCTTTCCGTGCTCCTCCTGATGGCATAAATTTATCGCTCACTTTGGTAAACGGCTTAACATGAACCAGACTGCTCCCAGCGTGATCGCGAAGTAGCTGATCTGAATGCCGATCGCCCAACGTGTCGCGACCACCTCGCGCTCAAGATAAATTGTCGAAGCTCCTGCAGGTCGCCCTTGCTGGCAAGCTTATCTATTTCGTTACTCATTTAGTCCGGAGGAAAGATGTCAAACTAGCTCGTTGATTGAAACGCTGGTGATCGCGAAAAGCGGGATCCAGTGCTCTTCCTCGTCGCCCGGCCCGTAGACCGTGACACTGGTGCCTTTTCCGCTCGGATGCATCGAGATCCAGTCGCGACCTCGAACATCGAGCGGAGGACGCCCATCCGAGAGATGAATTGTAAAAGTCTGGTTAGCTGCGACAAGCGAGTGGATTTTCTCACTAATGGTCATGATTTCATGGCTCCTAATTTCTCCTCAGGCTTATGGCTAGAGACGCCGATCCGGTCGCCAAACTGGACGACAACGGTAAATCCTGCACCGTGCTGGATCACTTCGCGCAGTTCGAGTTCGTGTCCTTTGACTCCCTCTCCACAAGGCGGAAACCCTGTTTACTAAAGTACAATTCAAAGTAAAGTTTGTGCTTGCATTTTTACGTAAGTGCTGCCAAAAGCGACTTCGTGATCGAGTCTGACTGGCAACCGACCTCTGCCACTTGGAATCGCTACCACTGCCAGCCGCACTTCGCAAAACTCTGCTTGGTTACGTCAGCATGGCGTCGAGAGCGACAAGCCAATCCACGTCTTGCGTAAAGGTTTGGATCTCGGTTCAATGAGAGGCTGTTTGAAAAGTCCTGGCAGTTACCAAGCGAGTGCGTAGGCTGCGCTCCAAATTTTGGAGACAGGAATGAGGACATACGCAACGGATTTGACGGAGGCGCAATGGGCGTTAGTGGATTCGATAATCCCGGAAGGCAAACCTGGGGACGTCCCCGAAGGATTGATGTACGGG
>JAFAKL010000518.1 GCA_019235445.1 Verrucomicrobiota bacterium
AGGAACAGGGCACTGCACACCGCCGATCAAAATCGCAAACGACGACGATTTGGACTCGAGGGCTTCCCCCTCGTCCGCGTCCTCGTCGTCGTTTGCGTTCTCCGCTTTGGAAAGGAGAATGACCCATTTGGAGCAAACCTTGATCAACCGTCCCTACGGGACGAGACGCGTCTTTATTCTTTTTTCCAGGTACTTCGTGCCAGGCTATCCTCGTTTTAATCCCTCCGGGATAAATGCGTCAGGCACCTCCCTGCCGCTGCGATAAGCTAACGCTCATGGGGCTGCGCCCCAGGCAGGCTATGGCTTTTGGCGCCTTCTGCGCCGTTCTAAGACGTCGGAAAAGTCCAAACTGCAGTCGGCGCCTGCGGCGCTATCGCAGAGCTATCGTTGTCTCGAGTCTTCGGCGCTGCAGATTGCGGACCCGGCACCTAACACGCCGTTCAATCTCGGCTGACCCTGAACTCCTGAACTCCTGTATGAGCCGTTGACACTTAATCCATCGGACCCTTGCCGGCGTGGGTGCGAACTCCTCGTTGAAGAGCTGATGAGACAAATATTTTCGTTCCGGTGCGAAATATATTGACCGGAGTGGGGAAAAAAGGATAAAAGTGGGGCGTTGTGGATTAAAGAGGTTTACGAGGCCATGATCTTCGTATGGAATCGTCCCAAGCTGTGCAGCCGATATTTGCCGGTGAGTTCCGGCACGCGATGGACGCGAAAAACCGCGTTACCATTCCGTCGCGATGGCGTCGGGGCGAGATAGAGGAGTTCTTTGCCATTCCGAATCTGAAGGGGGGGTTTCTGATGGTCATGCCACCGGGAGAGTTTATGAGGCTGGCTGAAAAGGTGGAGCATGACCCAAGCGTGAAGCCGGAAGAACGGACCAAGTTTCTGCGCCAATTTGCTTCCAAGGCGCAGCACGTCTCCGGAGACAAGCAAGGAAGGATCGTTCTTCCGGACGAGCAATGCAAATTGCTGAATCTGCAAGGCGAGATAGTGCTCGTCGGAAACTACTTCAGGTTCGAGATCTGGGATCCTGGGAGGTGGCAAAAGGCGACGGAGGAGGATGGGCCGGCATTCAGCTATTTGCTGGAGCGCATGGGCATATAAGGGATCAGCGGATTTTGCAGGATTTGTTGAAGGCGACCGATTTAACCGAGGAGGAAGATGATTTCGTTGATAGACGAAAAGTACATGCCAGGCGATACGGAGAGCACCGGAGGTTGTTTTCACCGGCCGGTTCTGGTGCGCGAAACCGTTTCGGCACTGCTCCCGGCGGAAGGCAAGATTTTCCTGGACGGAACGGTTGGAGGCGGAGGCCACTCATTGGCATTGCTGGAAGCGGGCGCCTGTGTAATCGCTTGCGATCAAGACCCGCAGGCCCTGCAAGAAGCATCCAAAAAACTCGCTGGTTATTCGAATCGGGTGCGCTTTGTGGAATCCAATTTTGCAGACCTTGCCGACTGGTTGCCCGAGATCGGGGTCAAGGAATTGGACGGCATTGTTCTCGATCTGGGTGTTTCCTCTCACCAGCTCGATACTCCATCGCGAGGCTTCAGCTTTTTGGGGAACGGGCCGCTGGATATGCGAATGGGAGCGCATATCCAGCGGACAGCAGCCGATCTGGTCAACCAGAGCTCTCAGGAAGAACTGGCCAGGATATTTTTTGAATTCGGCGAGGAACCGGCGGGACGGCGCTTGGCGGCGCATCTGGTAAAGGCCCGCGGCCGCGCACCAATTCTGACCACGAGCGATCTCGTGAAGGCGGTCGAATCGGTGATCCCGAAGCGGGGTCCAAGACACCCTGCCACGCGAGTGTTCCAGGCGCTCCGCATCGCGGTGAACGACGAGCTAGCAGTTTTGGAACGAGCCCTGCGCGGCTTAAGCGTCCGGGTAAAAGGTGGAGGCCGGATCGCCGTGATCGCCTTTCACTCGTTGGAAGATCGGATCGTAAAACGTTTTTTCAGGGAAGTTAGTCAGGAATGGATCGACAGACCGGAGTGGCCGGAGCCGCAAAGGAATCCTGCGTACGGCTTTCGGTTAATGACTGCTCGGCCCATCGAGCCGAGTGAAGAAGAAATACGGCAAAACTCACGCGCTCGTAGTGCGAAACTGCGGGTCATTGAAAGGATCGGGAATGAATCGTAATCGCAGAAACATCACACATTCTATCAAGGTTGCTTCTATCTTTAAGGTAGTTATCAGCACAATAATTCTGGCAGGAGCCGGATTATCTTATGTCTATTTGAAGAATCAGCTCCAGCAGTATGGAGAGATTCAACGACGATTGGAGCACGAACTCACCGAACTCCGAACTGCCAGCGAGGCGGTCCGTGTGCAAATAACCCAGCTAAGTTCTCGGGCTGTGCTTGAGAAAAAGCTGGCCAAAAATTCGCTTGGCCTCGTGCCGATAGCGAGTGATCAAATTGTTCGCCTTAACCAGCGCCACGATGGCCTCGGGGATGAGCTGAAAGTCGTCTCCAATCGCGGTTTTAACCAATGAGGTGGAATGCGCAAGCACGTGCCGTCACGGTCTGTTTTGGATTGGTCGGCGTATTCAGTGTCTTTTCGGTCCGGCTGATCGATCTCCAGATCGTGCAGCACGAGAAGTTCACGATGCTTGCGGCAGAAAAACACAATCACAAACAAATCATCTATGCCAGACGCGGCATCATCCGAGACGCTCACAACGAGCCTCTGGCCGAAAACATCCCAGTCAAGACCGTTGTTGCAGATGCATCGCATATTAGGGATCCGGAGGCTTTGGCAGCGGCAATCGCGGATAAGCTTGAAATGGATCCGCGCGACCTCGCGGATAAGCTGAGCCAGAGCGGGAAAGGCAGTAAACACCTTGTCCTGAAGGCCGAAATTCCGGAGCAGACGGCCGGAAAGATCAGGGAGTCTCTTTGGACGTCAAATTTGCGCGGAATCTATTTCGACCAGGACTTTGTCCGCGTGTATCCCAATGGCCAGATGCTTTCGCAGGTGATTGGGTTTGTGGATCACGATCACAAGGGAACGATGGGGATTGAGCGTACCATGCAGGAATTCCTGCAAGGTACAGATGGTTTTCGTTACATTGAAACAGACAGAACCGGGAAAGAGCTGGTGCCCTATCGCGGGCAGGAAAGCCCGGCCAAAGATGGTTGTGATGTCAAGCTGACGGTCGATCTAGGGCTGCAGAATATCGTGGAATCTGAATTGGAGGCGGCCTGCGCGGAGTTCAAACCGAAAGACGCCACTGTGATCATGATGCGCCCGCAAACCGGGGAGATCCTGGCCATGGCCAGTCGTCCCTGCTTCGATCCGAATAGACCAGGGGAGGCGGCCCCGGACCAGGAAAAAAATCGGTCGGTGACGGATATGGTGGAGCCCGGTTCCACATTCAAGATCGTAACAACTTCGGCCGTCCTGGAAGAAAAACTTGTTACGCCGGACACGACAGTGTTTTGCGAGAATGGACATTTTCAATACGCTGGGCGTATCCTGCGGGACGCCCATCCCATGGGCGTCTTGACTGTGCACCAGATATTGATGAAATCGAGCAATATCGGTGTCGCCAAACTGGCTCTGCAACTCGGCGAATTGAAGTTGTACGAGTATGTCCGCCGATTTGGGTTTGGACAGAGAACGGGCGTCACTTTGAGTGGCGAGATCCCTGGCCTAGTCAATCCACCCTACCGCTGGAGCAAACTCGATATCACTCGAATCCCGATGGGCCAATCGATCGCCGTCACCCCGTTACAACTGGTGACCGCGATGTCTTGTATCGCGAACGGAGGGAAGTTGATGAAGCCGATGATCGTCTCAAATATCACGGACCCGGATGGGCGGCCGGTGGCGAATTTCACTCCTGAAACGGTGCGTCAGGTCATTTCCGCCGAAACCGCTCGCAAGATTACCTCGGCCCTCAAGGATGTCGTCAGCAAACAGGGGACTGCTCAAAAAGCTGGAGTGCCGGGATTCCGGGTGGCAGGTAAAACTGGAACTGCGCAAAAGGTTGATCCAAGAGGAGGCTACATGTCCGGCAGGTATGTGGCATCCTTCGTTGGATTCATGCCGGCAGACGATCCGAAATTTACGTTGCTCGTCTTGCTGGACGATCCGACCATCAAAGACGAGCTGGCATTTGGCGGAGTTGTGGCAGGCCCTGTTTTCGCGAGGATTGCCGAGAAAGCGGCGCGCTATCTCGATTTGCGGCCTACAGAGCCGATTCCTCTCCAGCCAGGTGCGAATGGATTGAAAAAAGTGGCGTTATCCGCCAGGAGTCGCGAATAGTCCAAGCACCATGCAATTGGCAGATCTTATTCAACGGCTGAGTGCGAAGTCGATTCAAGGATCGATTGATCGGGAGATTACCGGTATCCGATATGATTCACGCCGGGTAATCTCCGGCGATTTGTTTGTCGCCGTGCGAGGCGCCTCTTTTGACGGGCACTCGTTCATCGAACAAGCGATCGACAAAGGTGCCGTAGCGATCGTCGGAGAGCAGCCCGCTCTTTCCCAGCGTGCGACAGCCATCGTGGTCCCGAATTCACGCGAAGCTCTCGCGCAATTGGCGGCAACATTTTTTGGCGATCCTTCTCGCAAATTAAGAACGATCGGGGTGACGGGGACAAACGGCAAGAGCACCACTGGCTTTCTGATCAAACACTTGCTCGAGCTGGCAAACCAGTTGACCGGACTGATTGGCACCGTGCGGTACGAGGTCGGCCAACGTATCTTGCCTGCACCACGGACCACCCCCGAGTCGCTTGATCTGCAGGAACTTCTGAGCCAATGCGTCGCAGCCGGTTGCAGAAGTGTCGTGATCGAAGTCTCGTCCCATGCGCTAAGTCAGGATCGCGCAAACCAGCTGGAGTTTGATGTCGGAGTCTTCACCAACTTAACGCGGGACCATCTGGATTTTCACGAAGGAATGAAGGGTTACTTCGAAGCGAAGGCTCGCTTATTTGCAAGCCTGCGGGATAACCGGAACAAAGAGGGAAAAGCAGTCATCAATGTCGACGATCCGTACGGCCAGCAACTGGTCGGTCGGTTTGGCCGGGATCTTCCAATCATTACCTACGGCATGGGCGCGAGAGCGGAGTTTCGCGCAAGTGATTTCAAGGTAGAGATGAATGGGACTTCTTACCGCTTGGATGCGAAAGAGAAAAGCTATTTGGTTCGTCTTCCGTTGATCGGCAGGTTTAATATTTACAATTCGTTGGCTGCCTTAGCGGCAGCGAACGCCGTGGGTCTGGATATACGGACTGCGGTGCTGGCGCTCGCCAAAGCGCCCCAGATTCCCGGTCGCCTGGAAGCTGTTCCGGCCAAGAGGCAGTTTCAGGTGTTTGTCGACTACGCTCACACCGATGACGCATTGTTGAATGTTGTTAAAACCTGTCGAGATCTGAACCCAAACCGGTTGATCCTCGTCTTTGGATGTGGCGGAAGCAGAGACAAAACGAAACGTCCTTTGATGGGCGCGGTGGCAGACCAATATGCCGATTACGCGTTCATCACTTCAGACAACCCGCGCAAGGAGGATCCGGAGTCGATCATTCGCGATGTTGAAGCCGGGTTCATCAATAAGAACTACGAAAAGATCATAGATCGGAAAGAAGCAATTGCGCGAGCGATCGCGATGGCCCAGCCCAGAGATATTGTTTTGATCGCAGGGAAAGGCCACGAAAAATACCAGGAATTTGGTGATCATATCGTCCCGTTTGACGACGTTGAAACAGCTGGTCGGGCATTGGAGGAACACCCGGTGGAGTTGTCGAAGCATGGATCCTAGGACATTCGAAGAAATCGCGGCGCTGGTGGGAGGACAAATCCACGGATCCGGCGGCAAAGTAAGCCAGGTGGTCACCGATTCGCGGTTGATTCGGCCGGGCGAATTTTTTGTGGCCCTTCGTGGCGAACAGTTCGACGGGCACGATTTCCTGCCGGCGGTGAAGAAGGCGGCGGCAGCCGGCGCCCTGGTGAGCGACTTGAATGTTCATCTGAACGGGTTCACCCAGATCGTCGTGCCGGACACACTCGTTGCGCTGCAGCGACTTGCCCGTGGATACCGAGCCGAGCTCCCAATCAAGGCCATCGGTGTTACTGGAAGCAACGGCAAAACCAGTACGAAAGAGATGATCGCCTCGGTGTTGAGGGAAAGATTTGCTGTCATCCAGACGATTGGAAACTATAACAATCATATCGGATTACCTTTGACGGTTCTTGGGGCGAGCAGTACGGACGACTTTGGGGTCTTCGAAATGGGCATGAATCATGCCGGCGAGCTCGCGCCGCTCTGCGAGATTGCTCAACCGAACGCTTCAGTCATTACCAATATCGGTATGGCTCATATCGGTTATCTCGACACGCGCGAAGCGATCGCGGCTGAGAAAGCTGTGGTGGCGGAGGCCATTCCCTCAGAAGGCTTCGTCGTCCTCAATGCGAACGACGATTTTACCGACTGGATCGGCGGGCGCTGCAAAGCACGGGTGATTCTGGCAGGATTAAATCGGGGAGAAGTTAGAGGTCAGGACATTCGCGAATCTGCCAAGGGCGCGATTTTCACCTTGGCCAATGAGGCACTGTCTCTCGAAGTGTCTCTTCCGGTGCACGGTGAACATATGGTGGCCAATGCGTGTATGGCTGCGGCTGTCGGACTCCAATTCGGACTGTCGCTCCAAGAGTGTGCTGCCGGCCTGGAAAAGACGGCGATTCCTGGCAACCGACTTAAGATCCAGCACCTCGGGCCGCTCGTGGTAATCAACGATGCTTACAACGCGAATCCCGATTCGATGTTGGCGGCGCTGAAAGCCGCGGCTCAATTGGCGGCCAATGGCCGTCGAGTGGCGGCTCTAGGCCGGATGGGAGAGCTTGGGAAGGAATCGGAAGCGGCCCATCGTAAGGTGGGAAAAGCCGTTGCGGACTTCGAATTCGACTATCTTGTGACCGTCGGGGATGAAGCTCGATTAATCGCGGATGCTGCGAGATCCGGCGGTCTAAAATCCGTTGATCGCGCAGACACCCATGAGCAAGCGGTCGAAGCCCTGCTCAACTACTTGGAACCCGGCGATCTGCTGCTGGTAAAAGGGAGTCTTTCCTCCGCGATGGATCGCGTCGTTCAGGGACTTAGGGCAGTTTTCGATCGAGCGAAGTGGAGGTCATCATGATGTTCTATTTGTATTACCTGAGCCAAGGGCCGAACGCTCTGGCCGGGGGATTCAATGTCTTCCAATACGTTTCGTTTCGCGCGGTTTGCGCTGCGATCACGGCCTTTCTGCTGTGCCTTCTTTTTGGGAATTGGCTTATCCGTAAGTTAACCTCCTTGAAATTCGGCCAACCGATTCGAACGGCGGACGAGGTCCATCGCTTGTTTGAGCTTCATGGAGCCAAGAAGGGCACGCCAACTATGGGCGGAGTATTCTTCATGGGCTCAGTCGTAGTTTCCACCGTCCTCTGGGCGCGACCGGATAACGGCTTCGTCTGGCTCTGTCTCTTCACGATCATTTTCACTGCCGGGCTTGGATTTGTCGACGACTACATCAAAGTCACGAGGAAAAAGTCGGATGGCGTTCCCGGCCGGGTCAAATTGGTCTGCCAATTCCTTTTGGCAGCCATCGTGACCGCGTTTTTCCTGCTGAATC
>JAFAKL010000535.1 GCA_019235445.1 Verrucomicrobiota bacterium
TCCGCCTCAGCGGCAAATTCGGCTTCCTGCAGCTCGGCATAGGCAGACATACCGCGCTCCTGGTAGCCCCGGGCCAGGTGAAACATGCTGTAGTTCAACGCGTGGAACCCGGCTAGCGTGATGAACTGGAACTTGTATCCCATCGCACCGAGGTCGCGCTGGAACCGTCCGATCGTGGTGTCATCCAGTTTCTTTTTCCAATTGAACGATGGCGAGCAATTGTAGGCCAGCAGTTTGTCCGGATAGTGTTGGTGGACACCTTCGGCAAACCGTTTAGCCTCATCCAGGTTCGGTTCGCTGGTTTCACACCAGAGCAGATCCACATAAGGGGCATAGGAAACCGCACGGGCAATTGCCTGATCGATACCGGCACGCACCCGGTAGAATCCCTCCGCGGTTCGTTCGCCGGTAATGAACGGCTTGTCCCGCTCATCCACGTCACTGGTCAGAAGGCTAGCCGCGTTGGCATCCGTCCTTGCCAAGAGAATGGTCGGCACGTCGCAAACATCAGCTGCTAATCTCCCTGCGATCAGGTGTTTGATTGCGTGCTGGGTTGGAATCAACACCTTCCCACCCATGTGACCACATTTCTTTTCAGACGCAAGCTGATCCTCCAGATGCACTCCCGCAGCGCCCGCCTCGATCATAGACTTGACCAACTCGAAGACATTGAGCGGTCCCCCAAATCCAGCTTCCGCGTCAGCGACGATCGGCGCTAACCAATGGATGTGGGGTCTCCCCTCCAGATGACAGATCTGGTCAGCTCGCAGCAACGCGTTGTTGATTCGTTTAATCACCGCAGGAACGCTGTTCGCCGGATACAAACTCTGGTCGGGATACATCTGGCCCGCCAGATTGGCATCGGCTGCCACTTGCCACCCGCTGAGATAGATTGCTTTGAGGCCGGCCTGAACTTGCTGGACCGCTTGATTTCCCGTCATTGCTCCAAGCGTCGGCACATAATCCTCTTCCTGGAGCAATTTCCAGAGCCGTTCGGCACCCAGGCGTGCCAAGGTATATTCGATCTTCACCGTGCCTCGGAGCCGTTCAACTTCCTCCTTGGTATATGGGCGGATTACATCTTTCCAACGCGCCTCTGACCTGGTGCGTCGGTTCTGGGTTGCAGGAGGTGCCACCCCTGTCATCGTTTCTATAGCAGTTGTGTTCATTTGTTTCCTCTACATTTGTTAGTTTTAATTTTGCCCTATTTTCTAGTGTACTGGTTTTTGCATGATCACTCCCCGTCCCAGGAATTGCCAGGCAAACTGTTCGTAACCGGGCAAAGTCAAGAACTCGGAAAACTGATCAAATAGTCCTCCCTTTCTTAGAGAATTTCCGTTTCCTCAAATCGAAAATCCAGCAGTTCACTCGCCGAACCGATATTGATGCCGGGATAAGGGCTCTTATTTTGTGCTATGCCGGCGTTTTGAGAGTTTCCTGGCCCCGGTTGACAGCTCGGCAACATGCCTTCTGTGGGCTGAGGGACGCCTGGAAATGTGATAGCGAAGCTTCTGGCGTATAATTTAGGTTTCATGGGTCATGTCTATAGGTGAAGATTAGTAGGGTAGTGGCTGGCCTTAACTCCCCCAACGAGAGCGCTGATCCGCGACAAGAAGGTGCGCCTGTCCGAAAATGCGAGAGCGCCGACTTGGAAAGGTTATCGAGTCATTTTGCACAAGGACAACGAGTAAGACGCGTGGCCTTTAATCACAGTTTGGATCTGGCTATTATCCGCTCTTACCCGGTAATGAGCCCAAGGATTTCCCAAAGCACCCGCGCAGGTGACTGGGTCGCGTCGATCGTATGGATCAGTTCCGGTCCATAGCACTCGAGGACCGGCTTTGTTTCGGTTTCATAAGTCTCCAACCGTTTCCGGATGACGGCTTCATTGGCATCATCGAGGCGGTTGTCCTTGATCGCGCGTTTCCTGAGACGCTCGACCAACTTGGCGCGGTCGGGACAGGATAGGTGGAAAACTTTCATTACCTCGATCAGTGATCCCATCAGCTTCGCCTGCTTCAAATTCCGCGGAATGCCGTCGAGCAGCAACACATCCAGTTCCGGTTTGAACCGATTCGTGTCGACGGCGCCTTTAATGAACTCTTTCCACAATTCGATAGAAATTTCATCGGGCACGAGCTCGCCCCTGCTCGAGTAATAAATGAATGCCTGACCAACTTTCGTGCGGGTGTCCATGGAGCGGAACACGTCACCGCAGGCGCAGTGGAAAAAGCGTGGAACCGAGCCCAATGCCTTGCCCTGCGTGCCTTTGCCGCTGCCAGGCGCACCGAAGACGAGGTAAGTGCAATAGGGACGGGAACGCATGTTCCGCGAGGTCTCGGGTGCAGGGCGGGCGCCCAGGTGAGGAGGGAGGATAGTGGAATTCATAAGGGGGTAGTTCCTGCCTTCGGACTTCTGAACATCAAACGACGAAAAGATCCATGAAGCGATTCACGGCAGTTGTCTCCAGTCTTGCGCGATCGTAGCAGAGCGTCAGGATGGCATCTGCCTTGCGCGCCGGGATGCGTCCGCGCAAGTTTCGTTCGAATTTGCCGAGCAATGCCGGTACACCATCCTTGCGCCGCCGACGGTGGCCGATCGGGTATTCGACAACGACCCGCTCGGTCTGCGTACCATCCCTAAAAAACACCTGAACGCTGTTGCCGATCGAACGCTTCGCCGGATCCAGGTAATCGACGGTAAACTGTTTACATTCGATGACCTGCATCTTGTCTCGAAGCAGGTCGATGCGCGGGTCACAAGCGACCGCGTCCTCGTAGTCTTCGGCGGCCAACCGGCCGAAAATAAGCGGCACCGCGACCATGTATTGGATGCAGTGATCCCGGTCAGCCGGGTTGTCGAGCGGCCCGGTTTTGTCGATGATCCGTTTGCCGCTTTCCTGTGTTTCGATCAACACGCGCTCAATCTCCTCCAGGCGCTTTGCGACTTGGGGATGCAGCAAAATCGCAGCCTCAACCGCCGTCTGGGCATGGAACTCGGCAGGGAACGAGATTTTAAATAATACATTTTCCATCACATAGGACCCGAAGCCCTGAGCTGGAACCCGCAGCGGGTGACCTCTGAACAGCACATCCTGGAACCCCCACATTTTCGCACTCAATGCGCTCGGGTAGCCCATTTCGCCTCGCAAAGCATGCAAGGCGAGCAGGACGCCGCGGCTGGTCGCGTCACCGGCGGCCCACGATTTGCGCGATCCGGTGTTAGGGGCATGACGGTAGACCCGCAGCGCCGCACCGTCGATGAACGCATTCGAGAGCGCGTTGATGACATCCTCGCGCGTTCCACCGAGGAGCCGTGTAATCACAGCGGTCGACGCGATACGCACCAGGAGCACATGGTCAAGGCCAAAACGGTTAAAGCCATTTTCCAGCGCGAGCACGCCCTGAATTTCGTGCGCCTGGATCATCGCCAGCAGGAGGTCACGGACCGTGAGTGGCTTTTCACCTTCCCTGAGCCTTTTGCCAGAAAAGTAGTCGGCCGCCGCAAGGATGCCGCCGAGGTTATCGGATGGATGTCCCCACTCCGCGGCGAGCCAGGTGTCGTTAAAGTCGAGCCAGCGCACCATCGCGCCGATGTTGAAAGCGGCCCGGACAGGGTCCAGCTCGTAAGAGGTCCCTGGTACCCGCGCGCCACCCTGCATCGTGGCTCCGGGAACGATCGGACCGAGCATTTTGACACAGGCAGGGTAATTGAGCGCCAGCAGCCCGCAGCCAAGCGTATCCATAAGACACAGCCGCGCGGTATCTATGGCGTTGTCACCGGTGATACTATTCAGCTCGAAAACATAGTCAGCAATCTGCTGCAGGATCGCGTCCGGTTCTGGACGCCGGGCACTGGTAAGGTCGTAGTGAGACATACTATTACTATTGGGAATTTCAGCATACCGTGTCGGTTCGGTAGCAGATGGTTAGCTCTGCCCGACCACACCGGAACGCCGAGGGGTTCTACCGCTCGTCGATCGCTATGAATGGACGGGATGCCGGTCCGATGTAATCGGCATTTGGGCGTATCAGTTTGTTATGGGCGCGCTGCTCTTTAATGTGCGCTGCCCACCCGGTTACCCGGGCTAACACGAAGATCGGCGTGAATAACGGCGTCGGAATACCCATGAAATGGTAGGCAGAAGCCGAGAAGAAGTCCGCATTGGCAAAAAGCCCCTTTTTCTCTTTCATCACTCTCTCCACCGCTTCCGAGATGGCGAAGAGATAGCCGTCGCCCTCTTTTGCTAAAGGTGCCAATCTGTGTGCACATTCCTTGATAATGGCATTGCGCGGATCGGAATAGCGATAGACCGCATGGCCGAAGCCCATGATTTTCTCTTTCCGCGCCAGCATTTCGTAAACGGCTTCACGCGCTTGGTGTGGCGTCTTGAATCTTGAGACTAGTTCCATCGCGGCTTCGTTCGCGCCTCCGTGCAGAGGGCCGCGCAGAGTGCCGATGGCGCCGGTAATGCAGGAGTAAAAGTCTGACAGCGTCGCCGCGCAGACTCGCGCGGTAAACGTGGAAGCGTTGAACTCGTGCTCGGCATAAAGAATCAGCGAGATGTCCATACAACGCAGGTGTTCGGCACTGGGCTTCTCCCCGTGAAGTAGCGTCAGAAAATGTCCCGCCAGCGTCTGCTCGTCTGTGGCGGGATCGATCTTTTTGCCGTGGTGAGTGAATTGATACCAGTAGCAGATGATGGAGGAAAGACTCGCCAGCAACCGTTCGGCGATAGCATCCTGGTGCGTAAAATCCTTCTCCGGCTCCAGTACGCCGAGCATCGATGTGCCCGTACGGAGGACATCCATCGGTTGGGTCTCCTTGGGAATGCGTTCGAGCACCTCCCTGAGCGCTGGCGGCAGGGATCTCAATCCCTTCAACCGATTCGTGAAATCGTCAAGCTCCCGGCGGTTCGGCAGGGCACCCTTCAACAGCAGGTAGGCGACCTCCTCAAAAGTCGCGTTCTCCGCGAGGTCTTCGATGTCGTAACCGCGGTAGGTCAGGCCGATACCTTCCTTGCCTACGGTGCAGATGGCGGTCGACCCCGCGGATAGTCCGCGCAGACCTTCGTGTGAACTGATTGGTTTTGCCTCGCTCATAAATTCAAACTTTCTGATTCTTGGTAAATAGTTGATCCAACTTGTCTTCGTAGGAGTGATAGTTCAGAACGTCGTACAGCTGCTCGCGCGTTTGCATCTGGTCGACGACGTCTTTTTGACTCCCTGTTTTTCGTATGGTTTCGTAAACACGCACCGCCGCCGCACTCATCGCGCGAAATGCGCTCAACGGGTAAAGAACAACTCGAACTCCAACCCCTCTGAGTTCTTCCACCGTGAACAGCGGCGTTTTTCCAAACTCCGTGATATTCGCCAGGACCGGGACCGGCACCGCCCTGGTAAAGGCTCGGTAATCTGCCAAGGAATACAACGCCTCAGCGAAAATCATGTCCGCCCCCGCCTCGACGTACGCCATAGCCCGGTCGATCCCCGCCTGCACCCCTTCCGATGCAACCGCGTCGGTGCGAGCCATCACGACAAATTGATCGTCCGTGCGCGCATCGACCGCAGCCTTGATTCGATTCACCATTTCACCCGAGGAAACGAGCGCTTTGTTCGGGCGGTGCCCACATCGCTTGGCTTGCTCCTGATCTTCCAGGTGACAGCCTGCGGCTCCGGCGCGGGTCAGGTCGCGCACGGTCCGGGCAATATTGAACGCACTCCCCCAGCCAGTGTCTGCATCAACAAGGAGAGGTACCTGAGTAGTAGCAGTGATCCGAAGCACATCTGCACAAACATCGTTCAAAGTCGTGATTCCCAGGTCCGGCAATCCAAACGAAGCATTGGCGGCTCCGGCTCCTGAAAGGTAGAGCGCTTTAAATCCTGCGCGCTCCGCCAATCGCGCGCAATAGGCGTTGATCGTACCCGCTACCTGAAGCGGGACCTCTTCTTTGACAGCTTTTCGCAAATTCAATCCTGCTGACATGCTTCAAGCCTTTCCTGTGACTTTTTATCCATCCACGACAGACTTTAATCCTTCGTCTTGCTCGGCGTAGTCGAAGTCGAGAACAACTGCCAGACCGAAATCTGCTCAAAGTAATTAATCTTTTTTTTAACAGCTGTCGTTTTTCCAGACCGTGTACAAACATCCGCGGCAACATGGTAGTTTGCAGGCTCTGACGGCTTTTTTGTCCTCTGGCCAGGTCTTTACCTGATTCCGGATCGGACGGTGGTAATAATCAAGCGCCAACAACCTGATCGCGGAATTACTTTGTTTCTGTCGGAGCGATAGGTTATAGCTATTACCATTGCCTCACTATGGAACTCCGTCACGCACGGTACTTTGTTGCTGTCGCCGAAGAACTCAATTTCCGGCGTGCGGCCGAACGTCTTCACCTGGCCCAACCATCGCTGAGCACACAGATTCGCCAGCTGGAACAAGATGTCGGAGTTAAGCTGCTGGAACGCGACAGCCATAAAGTTGAATTGACCCCTGCCGGCCGGAGCTTTCTCGAGGGGTGCAGAAGGTTGCTTCAGGACGCGGACGATTTTTCGAGAACGGCGCGCCGGATCGCCGGCGGAGAAAGCGGCCCGCTCTCGATTGGATTTGTTCCATCTCTCGCGCACGGTTTGCTTCCAAGCGTTCTTCGCCTCTTCCGGAAACGATTCCCGGACGTGCAACTTTTCCTGAACGAAATGGATTCGACGGCTCAGATCGAACAAATCGCCGGCCACCGAATCGACCTGGGATTCATCGGGCTCGGCTTGCCGAAAGATATTCCTGAACTGGAAATCGTCGCGGTAGCTGAAGAACGATTGGTCGCAGCCATCCCGCAAGATCATCCCATCGCGCACAAATCGCGTAAGGCCATCCCGCTAAAAGCCTTGGCTGATGAACCTTTTCTGCTCGGTTCGCGCGTGAACGCGCCCGTCTTCAACCCCTGGATTATCGTGTTATGCCAGCAAGCTGGGTTTCAGCCCCTGGTGGTTCAGGAGTCTGGGCAACCGATCACGGTCTTGAATTATGTCGCTGCGGGGCTTGGGGTGACAATCTTACCAGCCCAGTTCAGCCGGTTAGTCACGGCCGGGGTCTGTTTCATACCACTAGCTCGCCCGACACCCAGATACCGCTACTGCACCGCGCGCCTGCGGAACAACCACAACCCGGCCTTGGCGCATTTTATCGGAATCGCCCGCGAGGTTGGCGACCTCGATGCGAGGAAACACATTCTCTAATCTTGCCCCGAGCTTTCGTACTTGAAAGACAGCAGCACTCGCGTTCGGTAGGCCAGCACCTTGCCGCCATCGACTTTCATGTCCAATTTCACCACCTCGGCAATCCGTAAATCCCGCAGCGACTGCGCGGCGGTCTCCACCGCTTTCTTTGCCGCATCCTCCCAGGACTGCGTGCTTGTGCCAATTACTTCCACCACTCTGTAGACTGTATCCCCGGCTCCAGTTTGATTTTCCATAACGCTCTCCTATTAGGCTGGATAACTCCCGGTAATATATTTCTCGAGGGCATCAATGGTCGCCGCCTGCACCGAAATAATCCATTTTACCAAGTCGCCGAGGGAAACAAGCCCAATCATTTTTTCTCCTTCCATCACCGGAAGATGGCGAATGCGGCTGTCGGTCATCACGCGCATGCACTCAGTAACGGTTTCGGCCGGGTTCACGGTGACCAGTTCCGGCGTCATGATTTCCCTGACAGGAGTGTCCTTCGACGACTTGCCCTTCAGGCTAATCTTTCGTGTATAATCTCTTTCGGAGATCATTCCGACTAACTGACCATTGTCTACCACCGGCAGCGCGCCGACATTCTTCTCTGCCATAAGCTTGATGGCATCAAAAACCATTGAGTTAGGAGCAATCGACCAGACTGCAGACCCCTTATGCGCCAAGATCGCGCCGACTGAACCAGCGATTTCCATAGACCTCCTCAAACTATTACTGTTTTTATGAAAAGATTCAAAAGAGAAACTTCGCTCACGCGAGTTTTTCTATCCAACCCGCACAGCCTCGCACCCGACAATATATGTTCTGGAGAGAACATAGCGCTTTCCCCTCGCCCAGACCAATCACAATAAGAGATCTTGAGGGATGCCCAGCTCGTTGCGGGCTGTGATCCAATCGGACGATGCATCCCCAAAGTAGCCCCCTCCGCCTTGAACACGCCTCGCCCAGATCGCGAAGGCGAGGTTCCGCACCTTGTTGCGCAGTTCCTGCAGTTTGGATTCAGCCACCACCAACTTTAATTCTTCGAGAGACATGTAATCCTCAAGCGTGCTTAGATCTCCCAAGTGTTTCCCTTCCACGACGGCCTGAATCGCGCGTCGCAAAATCTTACCGGACCGTGTTCGCGGCAGTAATTTGACGGTATGGATTGCGGCCGGACGGGCGATGGCACCCAGATGCCGGAGAATAATCTGAAGGATCTCTTGTTTTAGTTCCGATTCCTCTTTCGCCGTGCCTTGACGAACGACCGCGAAGCATTGGATCACTTGCCCTTTTATTTCGTCGTAGACGCCGATCGCCGCGGACTCAGCTATATCGGCATGACTATTAATCGTTTCCTCGAGCTCCCTAGTCCCGATGCGGTGTCCTGCGACGTTAATCACATCGTCGGTTCGACCCAGAATATAATAATAGCCGTCTTTGTCTTGTTCAGCGTAGTCGAACGTCGAGAACAGATGACGGCCGGGGATCTGCTGAAAGTAATGCTCTTCGAACAGCTGATCTTTTTGCCAGATCGTAGACAGACATCCTGGCGGCAGCGGTAGTTCGCAGGCCATCACACCCTTTTGCCCTCTGGGTAGATCTTCACCCGTTTCCGGATCGACAATCGTCAGACGATAGCCGAAGCAAGGCAGCCCAGGCGAACCGGGCTTGATTTCACCATGCCGCGTGCTTGCCGGCAGCGCCAACATCGGCCAACCACTCTCGGTCTGCCAGTAGTTGTCTATCACAGGTACGCCCAAAGCTTCGCGTATCCAATTTGAGGTAGACTCGTCCAGGGGTTCCCCAGCCAGGAACAGGCTCCGTAAGCAGCTCACATCATGTT
>JAFAKL010000182.1 GCA_019235445.1 Verrucomicrobiota bacterium
CGGTTTCTCTCATCCAGAGTATTTACCACGATTTCGGTTCGGCAATCATCCCGGAGAAAACGGGAGTGCTGCTGCAGAACCGGGGCTGTTTTTTCTCCCTCAACTCCGCACACGTCAACAGGCTGGAACCGGGCAAACGAACCTTTCACACCCTGAACGCCGCGATGTTTTTCAAAGAGGGGAAGCCGTTTCTGGTTTGCGGGACCATGGGCGGCGAAGGACAACCGCAAACCCAGGCCGCGATCATGACTCGCATCGTCGATCATCAGTTCTCGCCTCAAGACGCCATCGAAGCGCCGAGGTGTTTATACGGGCGGACCTGGGGCGTAGACACCAATAACGTGAAACTGGAGTCTCGCATCCCTGAGGACGTCGCGGATGCTCTTCGCCGCTGGCAGCATTCCGTCGAGATGGTCGAGCCCTATGCACACACTATGGGCCATGCCGGCGCTATTCTGATCGACCCGCAAACCCAAATGCAATACGGCGCCAGCGATCCCCGCAGCGATGGGATAGCCGTCTGCTATTGAACCTTGCCGGTTGCTTCGTTTGATCAACGCGTCCATTATGGATTGTGAGCCGAAAAACCCGTACCTTTCGCCTGCAGCTTCTCGAGGGTCAGATTGGCGAGGTTGCCTACCAGATCACCAAGGTCCATTTCTCCAATTTCCGTGACTCCGGCGTTCAGTGGCGTCCCCAGCTCAACGTTTTCCAATGCGCTTCCTGCTTTCGAATCTGCGTCGAATTGGCCGGCGTGGAATCTGGCCAGATCGAAGTGGAGGTAGGGTTAGACCGACTTTGGATCAGAGGATACCGGAACCCGCCTGAACCATTAAAGCAACTGGACGCGCCACTCGCGGCAACCCGCAAGCCGGTGCGGGTCGTTACCATGGAAATAGATCACGGCCGGTTCGAACGGGAGGTTGAAATTCCCGAAGGCTATGATCATGGAAAAATCACCACGGAATGGGAAAACGGACTTTTGTGGATCTTCATGCCACGAGTCCCGCATGCCTGAGCCGCAAGTCTCGTCGGTACAATGCACCATTGCACACACATTCAGGGAGGCATCGGGATCGTTCGCCTCGTCTCTAAATTGAAATTGTCGTTACCCTTTTTACACCATCTCATGAGCTCAGAGCCCCAAGAGCAGGAAAATCCGAACGACCTCGTTTGGAACAAAGCACCGGAAAATAATGCCGGCCCGGGTCCAGGATCGCAGACTAACCGGTCGGCCAATGCAGAATTGAGCACGGGCACCGAACGGGACCAAACGAACGAGACGCTCGCCATCTTGCCTGTCCGTGGAATCGTTTTGTTTCCGGGAATGGTTGTGCCGCTGACGATCGGACGCCCCTCTGCGATTAAACTCGTCGACTCCGAGTTGCCCGAAAACAAGCAACTCGGATTGGTGACGCAACGAGACGAACAGTTGGACCGCCCCGGACCTTCCGACCTTTTTAAGATCGGCGTCTCGGCTCAAGTACTAAAACTAATCCGGCAACCGGACGGGGTAATTGTGCTGATCGTTCAGGTCCTGACACGCATCGCGCTGGAATCGTTCGTCCAAACGGAGCCTTACCTCCGCGCCAGCGTGCAAGTGGTCAAGACGATATTACCTGAAAGGGAGGGTGCGGAATTGCAGGCTTCCTTTAACAATCTGCGCCGAGGCGCTCTCAGATTGTTGGAGCTCTCACCCGAAATCCCAGACCAGGCGAGAGCCGCGCTGATGGGCGTCGAAGAACCCGAGCAGCTGACCGATCTTTTGGCCGGCAATCTAGGGATCGACCTTCCTGCTAAACAGCAAATCCTGGAAGAGACCGATCTTTTGCGCCGGATGCGTATGGCACAGGAGGCGCTTCAACGTCAGCTCGAGATTGCGGAGTTGCAGCAAAAACTGCGCAAAGATGTTGAAGGTCGATTTTCAGATACCCAGCGGCGTGCTTACCTTCGTGAACAGGTTCGGGCCATCCAGCGAGAACTCGGTGAAGAGGACGCAGACGGAGAAGAGCAGGCGGATCAATTGCGCAAGAAACTGCAGGAATCCGGAGCAAACGAAACCGTTCTCGCCACTGCAGAAAAGGAGTTGAAGCGCCTAAGTCACATCCCGAGCGCAAGTCCGGAATACTCGGTGATTGTTTCCTACGTGGAGATGTTAGCGGATCTGCCGTGGGGCAAAGCCTCCGAGGATAACACCGATCTTCAGCGAGCCCAGGCCATCCTCGACCGCGATCATTACGGTCTGGAAAAAGTTAAACGCCGCATCTTGGAATTCCTGGCGGTGCGAAAATTGAACCCTGGCGGACGAAGCCCAATCCTTTGTTTCCTCGGCCCTCCGGGCGTTGGCAAGACGAGTCTGGGCCAATCGATCGCGGATGCGCTTGGCAGAAAATTTACCCGTGTCTCCCTGGGCGGCATCCGTGACGAAGCGGAAATCCGCGGCCATCGCAGAACCTACATCGGCGCCATGCCCGGACGCATCATCCAGGAGATTCGCAGGCTCGGCGTTAACAACCCGGTCATGATGCTGGACGAGGTTGACAAGGTCGGCGCTGATATCCGTGGCGATCCAGCGAGCGCACTTCTCGAGGTGCTCGATCCCAGACAGAATCACAGCTTCGTCGATCGCTACCTGGATGTTCCATTTGATTTAAGCCATGTGATTTTTATCGGCACAGCCAATTACATGGAAGGCATTCCCTCCCCGTTGCGAGACAGAATGGAGACTATTTCCGTGCCGGGCTATACCGAGCTGGAAAAGCTGAACATCGCTCAACGTTACCTTGTTCCCAGGCAAATCGAGGAGCACGGATTGCGGCCTGAGCAATGCAGATTCGACGAGGATGCGATCAAGACAATCATCCAGGAATACACCTACGAAGCTGGAGTGCGCGATCTGGAGCGGAAAATTGCCGCAGTTTGTCGCAGCATCGCCGCAGAAATGGCGCGCGGCATTCAAGCAGACGTGACCGTTTCCGCTTCTCTGGTGCAGGGAATCCTGGGGAATTCGGCCCGCAGCCAGCATGAGCAACGCTTGCTCCACAGTCTGGTGGGTGTGGCAACCGGATTGGCGTACACGCCAACCGGAGGCGATATTTTATTCGTCGAAGCAACAAAGTACCCCGGAAAAGGCGGGTTTTTGTTGACCGGTCAGGTTGGCGACGTCATGCGGGAATCGATGCAGGCGGCATACAGTCTCGTTCGCGCGCGGGCGAAGGATCTTGGAATCAATTCTGACCTGTTTGCCCAGAACGATGTGCACATCCATGTGCCAAGCGGCGCCATCCAAAAAGATGGTCCAAGCGCCGGTATTGCCATGGCCACTGCGCTCGCCAGCCTTTTCAGCGATCGCCCGGTCCGTAACGATGTCGCCATGACCGGCGAGATCACGCTGCGCGGAGTTGTCCTCCCGATCGGCGGGCTCAAGGAAAAGAGCTTGGCCGCCCTGCGTGCGGGAATCGCAGAGATCCTGATTCCGAAGGGAAACGTCAAAGACCTTGAGGACATCCCCGTGGAAGCAAAAGAGCGCATTAATTTCCGACCGGTTGAGACAATTGACGAAGTCCTCGCGGAGGCCCTGAAAAAAAACGCGGCTGGATCCTCGTAACGATACTTTGAACTCAGCGGCCTTTTGGCCGCTGAGGAAGGCAATGAGGCCGCGCCTCGGCCCAGCCTAGCCGCCTAAAGCATCATAGGTGTCTCGCTGTGTGCTTGTCTCAGGGCTACCAGCGATTTACCGAGAAAGCTTCCTCGGTTTCTTCGGCAGATTCACCGGTGTACGCATCCATTCCGCCTGCTAAATGTTGGATGCTGTCAAAGCCATTCGCCTGAAGCCAGCTCGAAGCCGCCGCGCTCTGATATCCATCCTGACAAACAACCACCAGCGGACTTGTTGACGAAAGTTCTGAGACGCGCGTCTTAAGTTGCGCCAGCGGGATGTTCCGGGACTCGCAAATTCCGTCTGATTTCCATTCTCCCTTAGATCTGACGTCGAGAATTGCAGGCTTGCCTCCTCGCAGAAGAGTCGAAATCAGATCGGAAACGCTTAACTGCGTTAATTTGTGCAATTCTCTAAGGTCGTCGGCTTCGATGAAACCTTGAATCTGACTAAATCCCGCGCGAGCCAGGTCCGCTTGAGCCCTCATAGCGTCCTCGGCTCTCGCGACAACCAGAAAGATTTGACGATCTTTCCCCAGAATCTGACCGGCGCAAGAGGCGAAGGTCGCATTGGCCAGCCCGATATTCAGACTGCCCGGAATATGTCCTTCGGCAAACTGCGCTCCAGGCCGGACATCAATGACGGCGGCCCCCGAAACGAACTTTGTTTTCAGTTCATCTTCCGTAATCCTCACAAGCTCCGAAGTCTCATGAGCCACCCCCTTTACGCGAAATCGTTTCAAAAACATCTTGGCCAATCTCCTTTGTATCGTCACAGCACTACCACGCTTCTGCGCACTTAACCACTCCACGCGACTTATCCATTCGGGTGAGACCGCAGAGCAAAACAGGAATCACGGAAGGATAAAAGTGGAATTTTGGAACAGAAGGTAACAAAGGGTTGAATGATCGTTTATTGTTTCGTTCTCTTCAGCTCCACTTGGTTTATTCCAATCGCACGACAAGCATTGGTTCTTGGAAGGCTAATACGCGGCCAGTCGAGTCAAATTCCAGATTGAGTAAGTCGCGCACTGGCTGTGGCGCCTGCGCCGCGTGTTCGACCAGGGAGGAGACGACCGGCTCTGTGCAGCCGGCCTGCTCAACCCACCAATCGAACTCAAGCCGATAAGGAACAAATGAATGCTCTACCCAACTAAAGCCGGCCTTCGTCGCCTCTTCGCGCCATTGCTCCACGGTTCGCTGCATGAAATGGGAAGGATCACGTGTCCGCTCCCAATAGTTGACCCAGTCAAATACTTCGGCTGAAGCCGAGATCTGGTCGGCCATCAAAAATCGACCCTGCGGCGCTAACACCCGACGAACCTCCGACAAAAAACGGCCCACATGATGGAAGTGATGAGGAGCGTGCCGGGCCGTAACAAGCGTGAATTGCGCGCCGGCCAGAGGTATCTCTTCTGCCGAACCCTCCATGAATACACAATTGGATACCGCTTGTTCGGCTACCAGCCGGCGAGCTTGTTCAAGCATCTTGGGCGCGATGTCGATCCCGATGGTCTTTGAGACGAAACGGGCCACAGCCAGCGCGGTGTGGCCAGTCCCGGTGGCTACATCCAGGCATACATCACTTTGAACCGGCTGGGCGAGTTGCAAAAGAACCGGTAAACTCGGTCCTGCCCGATGAACGTCGCTGATCGCGTACTTGTCCGCGTTGGCGTTAAATTGATCCTTGCTGGAACGGGGTGTCATGAGAAAGCCTGTCCGGTCGGTCAACATTGATTCCACGGCCCACCCCGAGCCGCAACCGAAAGAACCGGCGTTCTGTTTCGCCTTCTTCTTAAGAAGTGTGGAAAGCCGAAGCCTCGCTTTGGAGATAAGGGAAGCTGATCTGGGAATATCCGAACTCACCGGCCGTCTGTGGGAGCTTCTAGGGCTCGACATGTACAGCCTCGAAGGCGCGGCGGGTGTAAGGCCGGAAAAACAGGCGATATTGATCGGCAGTGAATGAGCCGCTAGCGCCAGTCGATGGCGACTACTTACCCAGAAAGGGTGTGCGAAGCCTCAAGGGACTGCAGGATTCAGCGCGGGTTTCAATCAGGCTTCAACCTGGCTTCAACCCCGGGACTGGAGTTTGGACATTTCGAAGACGATTTTCAGGCCTAAGTGCCTCTCCGGAGGAGGTAGGCCGAAGGGGCACTGGACCTGAACCGGAGTGAAACCCCCTAAGTGCTAACATAACTTGAGGAAAATCCTACAACGAAAGAGCGCAGCCTGTCCCGGAGGGACCAAGCGAGGGTAGCCTGGCACGAAGTGCCTGGAAACAAGAGAAAACTGGACCCCGTCCCGGAGGGACGGTTGATCTGCTCACTAGTCCCAGAGATATTTTCGAGGAAAGGAGAATGACACATTTGGAGGAAGCTCAATCGACCGTCCCTACGGGACTAACTAGCGATCACAAATGCCTGCGCATTTGTGAGTTGTGCAATGAACTGGTCATTGTAGTTCCAGCGCGCATATTGCAGCGGAGCGGGAGCGGCAAGCCAAGACCGACGCTTGTTTGGTGCCTTCGTGCCCGTTAACTAGCATGGTTCCGGTGTTTTGGCGGTGAATTGTTTGGTGGCGGGCCAGGGGTCAGGGAGGCTCGACCCCGTTGGAGAGATTAGTAAACCGATTCCGCCACCGGGCCGAGCCTGCCCCCCATTCTTCACTAGGATAAGCTATGCGCAGAAAAAAGAATAAAGCCAGTAAAAGTGTCAATCTGCAGGTGTTACCCGTTGTCCATCCCAATGCGGCGGGAATCGATGTCGGTGCAAAAGAACATGTCGTCGCAGTGCCCTGCGA
>JAFAKL010000357.1 GCA_019235445.1 Verrucomicrobiota bacterium
GGGGCGGTCGCTCATCTTCAGTTGTTTGAGCGGGGCAGGCGGTGGAGCAGGCGGGTTAGTTCATTGTATCCCTCTACGACCGTTTTATCCCTGCCGGCGTCCGTCCGGAATTTTTTTAGATCGGCCATCTGCGCCTGGGTTGGCCGAGCGGTTTTCATCCACGCGGTGATACATACGGCAAGGAGGTTTCTTTGCGGGGTTGTTCGTTGCAGCACATTTATAAACGCCTGGTCGGAGCTGCAGCCTGAAACTGTCAAGCTGTTCTGATCAATCTTTGTTCGCGGAAGCAGTGTGTACTGGCACGTCCAGATGAAGAGCACCAGAACAGCGACCAGGCTGACCAGGGTCCCTTGTAAGCCGTAGCGCCGCGCCAGCGTCATGAGGCCAGGTTGCTCGTTCAGCCCAAGATGGGTCTCCTCAAAGAGAACGCCGCGGCGATCGTCGATCAACCAAAGGAGAAAGTTTGTATTCCGATCCGCCGCAAGGGCCTCGTTGCTCAATGGATACGAATCGGTAAGCAGCACCAGCGACCCGGGACCGAGCGCTCGCTCGATGATCACGCTCTTGCCGCTTTGGACAGCAACCACCTTCCAGTCTGACGATAAGTGATCGAAGGCTTGGCCTCCGAGCCAGCGCTCGATGGTACCGAAAACAGGCGACTTGGCCGTCGCCGAGTGGACCTGACCAGGCGGGACAATCTCCGCACCCCAGCGCCGGATTAGATTCCGCCAGCCGATGGACGACGGCTCGTCTTCTGTTTTTTGATGTTCCTCAGCCTCGGGCTGGTTCCTTATTGGTCGCATTCTTTCCGGCCGCAGAGCGACGATCAAACGGCCGCCGGTTGCTAACCAATGATCGAACAATTGCAAAAGCTCGTTGGCAACGAGTTGTTGATCTGCCAGCACACCTGCGACGACGAGAACCTGGTTCTCGCCTGACGGAAGAACTTTGGACCATTGCAACCGGCGATCGACATGAATCAGATCGGTGGCTTCCAGGCTTTCGTACAATGCCTTCAACCCTTTGGGGTCCGCGCGGTAAGTAGAATACTGCGGAATGCTGTCACCGGTTTCTAGTCGGGCTCTGAAGATTTGGTATCCAAAAAAACATAGAGCGCCAACACCACCGATCAAAATGACCCATGCGACGACATTAATGCGTCTCATAAGTAAGATGCACTAACTACATTATTGCGCCGCATGTTTGATCCTTTCGTAAATCCCGCTATAATTTTCTAAGTCTGCGGGGCTCACGCTTTGCGAACCGTACCAGCACCGCTCGAAGCCGAGCCGGCCTTGTCTGTAGAGCGCCGGAAGCTGAGAGAGGCGGTCTGTTTGCCGCACAATTTCCTTTTCATAGTCGATGTTAGATTTCCATCGCGCGATGGCGATGAAACGGTGCGAAGCAAGATACGAGAGAATTGCCAGGAAGAGGGCGCGTTGCGCCTGAGGGAGTTCGCCCGCGGCCATTTTCTCGCGTGCCAGCGCATACCATTCACTATCCGCCAGCTGATTGGCTTCGATTCTTTCGTCCGTCAGGTCCGGGCTTGGCGCGGAGGCGATGGATGGTGGGAGCTTCGCGGCCTTCGATTTCAGGATGCGAATCAGGAAAACAACCAAGGCTCCGCCAAATGCCACCCAAAGCGCGTAGCCAAGCGCGTTCAACAACGCGGAAGAAAGGGGCATAGCGCCTATCGCAGGTTGAAACAGGGGAGATGAGAGTGCAAACCGCTTGAGCAACGATTTGAAAAGGCGATCAACCCAGCCGCCGAAGGAAAGCAGAGACCGGCGCACCGATGCTATCCACTGTTCGAGAATTGACTCGCGCTTCTGGTGAGGCGGCGGTGCAGAAGGTTCGCGCCAACTGTACTCGGGATTTTGGAGAACCCGTTCGATCTGTCGGTCCAAGGTCAGGGGAGTGAGGCGCTGTTCACGGGTTTTGTTTTCGGGGGGCGAGTTGGTGTCCGAGCCGGCAGAATTGCTCAACGTACCAAGCAGTGCAGCAATCGCTAGAGAACAACATAATGCGCTGTGGGCAAACCGTCCGCGGTTTGCCTGATTTTCAAGAGGCAAAGCGAGGACGCTTTGCTTACGAAGAGGCATCCTGTCGGGTGGTAGATCCGCCAGTCTGCGGAGCAGATCTCCGCCAGTGGCCAGGGATTCGCCGTCACAACAGCGGATCACCTCGACTGCTTTGGCCAGGAGATCGATCAGAAAATGGGCGAGAGCAGCTGCGGCAATCAAGAGAAGTGGGGAGAAGGCCCATGTGGGACTGGAGGTCAGAACGCTTTCGATCCCCAGCAGAAGCTTTAAAAGGTATGGGATGGAAAGGATGACGACGTACAGATCGAGGAAAACGATTAAGGTCAAGAGGGATAGGAGGCCATACACAGCGTAACTCTGTTTTGGCGAGAGACGCGCAAGCTCCCAGCTTTTTTTAAGGTCGTTCCGTTGGGTACCTCCGAGAATTGTCAGGTTCTGGAAAAACGCGGAGACGTATGCAACCGGAAACACGAGTAGCCAGGCGACCGGGATAAGAAAAAAACCAAGCGGCTGAACGGCGATTTGCCTGCACCAGATCGCCAGGATCGCGGCTGGTTTCCACCACCTGCGAGGGTTTCCGGTGTAAACATGGACGAGTTCCCGGCAGCAGAAGGCCTGCAGGCCTTTCATCCAACAATAGGTTAAGGCCACGACCGTAGCGGATGCTGCGCAGTTGTTAACCGCGCGTCGGTCGTAGCTCATTTCGGCACAGAAACTGAAGAAAGTTAGCAGGAAGGGCACGGTCCCGGCGCAGTAAAGCGCAAAAACGAGTGGCGGAGAGGTGCGAAGCAATTGCACCGCCGCTTCAATGAGATCAAGAGGTTCTTTACGTTGGGCGTTCACGGTTTAGCGTTCAGGGGCATAGGCAAACCTCCCCGCCGAACGCAAACGCACTACCTGAAACTTCCAAGATAGCTGATGTCATGCAAATTCGGTGGGATCAAAATCAGGAGACGGCCGATCAGGTAAAAGAAAAGCCAGGCAGCAGACAGGCCAATCGACAGGCCGATGACGGCGGTAAACCATCCCGTCGCCCGGGGAGTGGTTTGGACGGGAGCGGACTGCCTCTGAAGACAGCTCGAGCAAAGAAATTTTCCGGCATGCTCGGTGACGCATTCACCGCAAAAGTAGTTGGCGCACCCCGGACAGCGGGCAACTGCTTTCCGATCCGCATGGACCGAGCATTTTTGTAACGTCAGTGGCATGAGATTTCGTGAGGAACATGAAGCACAACTTACATAACTCCGCGAAGCCGAATCCACAATCGTCGTCATTGGTCCTCAGCGGCCAACTTCAGATCGTCTAGAGCGGGGTTGGGGTTTTAACCGGTTTTAACCCCGGGGCTGCAGTTTGGAAATCTCCAACGTCTTAGAACGGCGCCGAAGGTACCAAACAGCCATAGCCTGGGGCGCAGCGCCATAAGCGCTAACTTAATTAATGCCCTTCGATGGGCGAATGGCTTTTGTCCCGGAGGGACAGGCTGATCGTAGCCAGGCACGAAGTGCCTGGGTACCGATGCAGAGAGCTCCCGTCCCGGAGGGACGGTCGAAGTCATTTGTCGTCGAAACGGAGTTCATGCCGCTTTA
>JAFAKL010000445.1 GCA_019235445.1 Verrucomicrobiota bacterium
TGATCGTCTCCTGCGTAATTTGCTCCAAATAGCGATCCAGCTCCGGCACCGCACCAAAAAAGAGCTCACCCTCGAGATCGTAGATTACGAGCGAGGGTGAACGCGGTTCGTCTGCCTGGCGTTCGCGGACCACCCGCTCTGGCGTGACAATCAGTTCTCGAATCCCTAGCTTGGCTGCGCGGGGAACGAACAAGAGGAGGGAAATAGCTACGCCAATGAGGATGGAATCCTCGACGCTGATGAAGATCGCCGCGAAGGCCGTAACGAAGACGAGTACTGTATCAAAGCGGGACGCGCGGATCGCATAGCTGAGGCGCTTCCAGTCAATCAATCGGGCGGCAGTGATAAAAAGCAGGCCAGCCAGGGCCGGCTTGGGGATGAAACGTGCGTAAGGCCCGAGCGCGAGTACGGCGATACCCACGATAATACTGGCGTAGATGCCGGACATGCGGCTGATGGCGCCCGACTGGTAGTTGATCGCCGAGCGCGTCAAGGAACCGGAGCCAGGCAAAGACTGGAAGAAGCCGCCAACTAGATTACCAATGCCTTCGGCGAGGCACTGCCGATTATAGTCGAGCGGTTGGCGGGTGTGGGTAGCTATCGACTTAGCAACGGCGAGTGCTTCGAGCAACCCTAGGAAGGAGATCGCCATCGCACTGCCGAACAGCCTGTTCACCCACTCGAATTTGATTTCCGGGACATGGAACGACGGCAAGGCGGCTGGAACAGTTCCGACCACGGAAATAATCGTGTTGCCATCTGGCTTCGGTATCGACCAACCAAAGTAGGCGGCAAACAAGGCCGCGATGATCAGCGCCACCAGCATGTCCATTTGCGGTAACTTATATCTGTTCGTCACTCTCCGCAGGACCAGCGCCGCAAGAAGCGTGCCGAGGCCGAGACCGACGGCATAGAGATTGAACGGGCCGCTTTGGGTGACTGTTTCCCATAGGTGCAGCAGCACGGAATGACCGCGGCCTCCGGTTTTTTCTACGCCTAGAAAATTGCCAACCTGACCGAAGGCCACCAGCAGACCAGCGCCCGCCATGAATCCGAGGACGACCGACTCGGAAATGTACCGCGTTAAATCCCCCAGCTTGAAGACCGCAATCAAGATCTGGGCGACGCCGACCATGATCCCGAGGAGGAACATTGCTTGATAGGCGTCGAAGCGCGCTTCGAACCCGATTAGCGCACTCAAGACCACCAGCGAGATGGCGTTTGTCGGTCCATTGATCAGGTGGGAGGACGAACCGAAGATGGAAGCAACGAGCGTGACGACGATGGCCGAGTAGAGGCCGAAGCGAGGATCAACTCCGGCGATGAGCGCGTAGGCCATCGCCTGCGGGATCGCAATCGCAGCGACCGTAGCGCCGGCCACAAAATCGCGACGCGCGGTGTCCCACGTATAGTTGAAACTTGGATTGATGGCTAAGCTCATTTGGATTGGGCAGAGTGAATGATCTCGAATATTCCGTTGTTACCGAAGAATTTTGTCTGTGCCTCTGCCCAGTCTTTAGCAATAAGCGTTACCGGAAAGAGTTGGATGTTCGGCAGCCGGTCCCGATACTTTTTCAAAATTGCCTCGTTTATCGGCCGGTAACCATTTTTGGCAAAGATCTCCTGGGCTGAGTCAGTGAAAAGGTATGCCAAGTAAGCCTTGGCCGCGAACTCCGATTTGTGCTTCTCTACATTGACATCTACCCAAGTAACGCTTGGCTCTGCCAGGATACTGACTTGCGGGTAGACAATTTCCAGCTCGCCTTTGGACTCGGCAACTTCCCGCAAGGCCTCGTTTTCCCACGTCAGATGCACGTCGCCTTCTTTGGCCATTGCGAAGGCGGTGGCCGCCTCGCGAGCACCTTGAGCCACGATTGGCACGTTCTGGTAAAGTTTTGTTATAAAGTCACGGGCTTGGTCTTCGCTTCCGCCCCGATAGATGATCGAGCCCCAGGCGGCCAGGACGCTTAGCTTACCGTTCCCCGAGGTCTCGGGATCCGGCGTGATGATCGTGACGTCGGGCCCAATCAGATCTGCCCAATCTTTGATGCGCTTCGGATTGCTCTTACGCACCACGAAAACGATCGTGGAGGAGTAAGGCTGAGAATTGTGGGGAAACCGACCTCTCCAATCACCTGCGATGAGCCCACGTTTCGCCAGGCCTTCGATATCCGAGGGAAGTGCGAGCGTTAATACATCGGCCGCCAGTCCCTCCGCAACCATTCGGGCCTGACGCGACGAACCGCCGTGGGATTGCTCGATGCTCACTCGGTGCCCGACTTCCGCCTCATATTTCAAGATGAATCTGGAGTTGATCTCTTGGTAGACCTCGCGCGTTGGGTCATAGGAAACATTGAGAAGCTGGCCGTTCTTGTCTCCTTGGTAGTTCTTGAGCCCCACCACTACAACCGCAACAGCCGCCAGGCAGAGGGCAAAAGCGTCGAGCCATTTTTTTGTGCTCATTATAGGTACGCCTCATTTAAAACAATGATCACGCAAGCCAGAGGTTTGGCCGATTTTTCTAGGACCTCAAATCGCAAGCTCAGCCATCCTATAGGAATTTCGATTAAGACCCAGCGCAAGTTTGTGAGCGAGGTCCCGGACGATGGTCAGAGCTTCCTGATCGGATGCTATGCGGCAAGCATCAGGGCGGGGGCCCGACTCTAACACCGGGGCACGACGCCTGGACCGTTGGAGACGAGCCTTGCGTCTTTGTCGAATTTTCTCGCGGTAACGATTACTACGGATCGCACCGGGCACATTAGGGTTTGTATCGCCTTTGCCTTTCAGGTATTTGGTTAAAAGGTTCCACAAAAGCGACGACTCGCCGCGAGTTAACGCCACTATTCTAGTAGAAATTCTGTATTTCAACAATTGACGGGAGGAGCAAAGCGGGAAGCTTCATCGAGGTTCGTCTACTGGCGACGACGCCCATGTTAAACGTTAAATGTCTAACGAGCAAGTTCGAGAGAAACTGCTTTCGCGTTCTTCGGGTTAATCGCTCCTAATATCAAATCGATCGCATGAGCAACTTCCCGCCCCGCTCCCCGAGACAAACGGGGACGGTCGTCGCCGACGGTAATCCAGCTTCCTGTACCGACATGGACGCGACCGGCAATAGTTATTGTACCAAGACGAAACAGGATCTGCCTTAAAGCGCGCTCCAGGATCGCGACCTGCCCGGGCAAGCCTCCGGTCGCAAAAAGTAAAACAGGTTTCTTAGAGAATGTACTGTTCGGAAGAAGGTCGAGCAACGAAGCGAGCAGTGTTGGTGAACTTTCTTTAGTCGCTGGTGTTACTAAGACAATAGCTGCCGCTTGTTGAATTTGCTCAACCGTGTCAGCGATGAATTGGCTTGCAATCCGGAGATTGGCAGGATCGCTCGGAGGCAAATCCAGCGCGTGGATGACGCGAAATTCGATCGCGCGTTCTTTAAGGATCGATTCGACGCTCCGAAGCAAAAAGCCCGACTTAGAGAATTTCGTTGGGCTTCCGGAGAGTGTGATGAAATAGGACATAATTAAAACTAACTGTTGTTGTGTTTTTGTTTGGGTGAGTCGCTGTTGTTATCGGGACCATAACCCGGTTGCCGCCGAGCAGCGCAGCGGAAAAGGCGGGGAAGAGCTGGCATTTCAGTTGTCACAGCGACAACAGCCTGCGGACTTAGACGTGTCTAATTGGCTAGTGAGCGTGATGACGCTCCAGGGCGGAATCACCCCAGCAATAGACTTGCCTTGTTCGCGAGCCAGCATAAAGGACTTAAAGTCTACTTATTCAGTAAAGCAAGGCAAGAGCTTTTTTACCAGCAAATAAATGTAAGCGAAGGGTCTTGCTTGGTCGGATTTCACGAGAAGGGTAAAGCAAGACGCTTTGCTTACTACCCTTGAGGCGGTTTGACTCACACAGGCAATGGGCGCGAGCGGGTGAACCTAAGGCGAGAACGTGTAAGGCACCCCGCAGAGGAGAGGACGGCAGACGAAAGTGTCAGTCTGTTTCGGCCCGACGGGCACGAACTGAGCATGTTGCGGAACTATTTTCAGGGACAGAACCCCGGCAAAGGCTTCACCACCTGCCTTTTTCGCCCAACCCACTGAACCGGATTGCCGATCCTTTGGAAATCGCGAAGCTGGGTCGGGAAGACGAGAGGCTATGCCTTACCGGCGCTAGGAATGTGTCGGGAGGCGGTGGAGGCACTGCGTCACCTCGCCATATTCTTGCTTGCGATCAGTCAGTGTTGACGCAGCAATCATGGAAATGCAATGCGAAAATCGTTACTCGACTAGCACGCGCATAGAGTGCAAAGTCTACTGGTCCAGTGAAGAATACTTTCACCTCGCTCGCTCTGCTTTTCATAACGGTTGCCATGTCGGTCTCTGGCGAGAAGATCGTGGTCCGCGTTGGGCCATTTTCCGAACATCACGCACGTGCAGGGGCTTGTCGCGCACAATTTTTTACAAACGGACGAGTGACCCAATCATCAGTGATTGTCTCAAGCAATCCGATCTTCTTCCCACGAAGCGAACTGAATGGTCAGCGTCTCATCCAACATCTGATCCAAGCTCTTCTGCTGCAAGCTGGGTTCCTTCAACGCGTGCGCGAATCTTTGCAAAGGCGGTCTCTCGCGCCGTGGAACGATCATCGCCAAAGGGCGAAAAACCGCAATCGTCGGTTGTTCCGAGTTGGATCAGCGGTATGAAGTCAGAGGCTTCCAGCACGCGGTCTCTCACCTCTTGGGGAGTTTCGACTTTAGGATTGATCGGGTCGATAACCCCGACAAACACTCGTCGTGGCGGGTGCAGATTTTCGCGCACAATCTGCAGAACGCGTCGTCTGTCGAGTTCGCTTGCGAGCTGCATGTAAAAGCTCCCGACATCCAGGCTGAAAAGGGAAGGCAATAGTCCTGAGTAATCAACGTCAGCACTGTGTGTCGAATCGCAGTCGCCTCCTGGGCAGGTATGGATTCCTATACGCTTGCGTTCCTCCTTGCTGAACTGGTCGAGAACGCGGCTAATCAAGGTGATGAAAGAAGACAGCAACTGTCCTGATGGGTCCAGTTTAACTGCCAGCCTGCCCTCGGTGAAGTCGAGCTGCACGCAGTGCGCTCCGTGGTCCAGACAGCCGCGAATATCAGTGGCTGATTCTTTAACTAAATCTTCGAGAAATTTTTCCTGTGAATAGTTAGGAAGCCCTGCGGCCGGATACAGCAGGCTAAGCGCTGAGGGCGAGATGACCGCTTGCTTAATCGGGATACGCGTAAATTTCTTCGCTACCTCGAGGTAGCTCGATGCGTAGGTTTTATATCGAAAGGGCCCTGAGGAGAGTGTAGGAAGTTGGCGAAAGTGCCCGTCCGCAAATTGAATTTTAACGCCGTCGGCATTTAGGTTGGATAAACCGTGAATCGGATAAGTGGCGAAACTGGGTTTTGTCTGCTCACCGTCTGTGATAACCGGTGATCCGGTAGCTTCGAACTTCTCAATGGTCTCTCGAACCGCCTCGCGACAAGTCGATTCGAACTCTTCTCGAGATAAGCTTCCTCGTTCATATTGTTCGAAGGCCGTAATGACCTTTTGCGGGCGCGGGATGCTTCCTATCGGCTCGGTGGGGATGGTCATATCCAAGCCTATGAAAGACTCAGGCGCCAGGCAAGCTTTGCCGCTGTTGACCATCATTTCGCACGCCTCAATGAGGCCCCGAACACGGCCGGGGAGAGGGGATGGTGGAGGAGGGGACCGGATGCGCTGCTGTTTCGCGCGAAATCTGAGCGTCGATCCTCCGGATCATTATTCTTCGGACTGTTCACCGCCGACTAATCGGCCAAGCTCGCATGGCGCCGGGAGGGAAGGGGACCAAAACTCCACCAGCCAATAGTTGTAAAGTATCAAAGCACCGGAAAAAACGAAATTGCCGCGCTATAGACGGGTGACCCCAAGGCCAGGCGGAGGCCTGCGTTGATCGGACCTTGAATCGAGACACAGATTCCGGCGGCGACCATGGACCGGACGGGGAGAAAACGCATGGTGAAGATGAGGCAAGGCCAGATAATTTGTTAATAGACGGAGACCAAGATTCTCCGAAGTTTGACCGCGACCGGTGGAGGGCTTTCTGAGGAGGTTCCTAATTTCGTTATTTCTGTGTTCGCCATGGGAAGGACCTCCGGTTGGAGTAATTTTGGAACGGCGACCGAATGAATTTAATAACGGTGAGTCATGGCAAGATTAGTAGCCCTCCAGGCGTTCGTCTTTATCTCCCGGGAACCAAAATCCCATCCGTGAATGCCTGGAGCCCAACCCGGTCGGGCAACCCCTGGTAATCACCGAATGTAGAGACACAGAACGCGCCAAGGGCGGCACCCCGTGTGACAGCGTCCCGCAGAGATTGGCCGTCGAGCAGCCCGGAAAGGAGCCCTGCGCAGAACGCGTCTCCAGCGCCGACCGGATCAATTTCCGGAACCGAGTGGCACGGGCAAAAACCGCGTTCCGCACCGTCGGCGTACCAAGCGCCTTTGTCGCCAGCCTTCAAGACGACCTGAGGCGGTCCGAGTGATAGTAGTGCGTCCAGCATTGATTCGCTCTCATCAAGCCCAGTCATAATTTCGGCCTCGGCTAAGCTGGGAATCAGGAGGTCGCATTTTCGTGCAAGCTCGAGAAAAACGATCCGTGCTTCGCTGGGGCTCCAGAGACGGAATCGCATGTTTGGATCGAACGCCACCTTGGTACCCGCCGCTCGAAAACGCTCCACGAGCTCAAATGTTAACTTGCAATTCGAATCGCTTAGCGCCGGCGTAATCCCGGTCACGAAAAGATACTTCGCGCTCAGGGAATCAAATTGTTGTGACCGCAGCGCCGTCGCGGCCGATTGTTGCCGATAGTAGAAGACGCGTGTAGTATTGCCAGGACCCGGTTCTTTAAACATGAGGCCAGTCGGCGCCGAGTCGCAGATCTCGACTCGACTAACATCGATGCCCTCTCCTCGAATCGTCTTGAGCACTCGCGCTCCAAAAGGGTCGCGGCCCACACGGCTGACCCAGGCTACTGAATATCCAAGCCGCGCCAAGCCGATCGCGCAATTGGACTCGGCCCCTCCGATGGATGCGTGATACGCCGGAGCAGATTCCAATGTCCCGCGTTCAGACGGAGCACACAAAACCATGGTTTCGCCGAAAGTGACTACATCGAAGCTCGAGCTCATCGTGAATCGCGGGCTTTAAGTGCGACCTCCAACAGTTGGTGAGCCAGGGGCTGCACACTGGTCGAAGTCGCCGTTGGGTTTGGGAATTAGCCCACCGCCGAGGCCCAAAGCATCGGCCCCGAATTTAATGAACTCAGCGGCATTTTCCAAATTGATACCGCCCGAGGCCATAAAAGGAATCTGCGCGAAGGGGCCGCGGAGTTCGCGAAAATAGCGAGGCCCGACCGCACTGGCAGGAAACACTTTGACGAATTCAGCGCCGGCATTTGCGGCGGCCCAAATTTCAGTGGGAGTCAGCGCTCCGGGCAGCACAGGAATCCCGTGAGCGCGCAGCTTGCGAATGACCTCCAAATTAACGTTCGGAGTGATAATGAATGACGCGCCCGCCGCAAGCGCGGCTTCTGTGCGAGCCACATCGGTCACCGTTCCGGCGCCAAGGAAGCAGTTTGCAGGGACGCGCGACCGAAACGATGCCAAAACTTTGACCGCATCCGGGGTGTCCATGGTGATCTCGACCAAACGAATGCCGTGTTGGAAGAGCTGTTCAATGCAGCGGACAGGATCCACTCTCGGACGCCGGAGAATTGCCACGATCGGCGCTTCATCGACGATTGTCCTCAGGGAAATTTGCTTCATTAGAGATTTGCTGGATTTGGCCGCCGTGGCGGCATCGACTACGGCTCTTTAGCCGCCATGTCGTCGATTTCCTACCACGCCGCGGCTTTAATTTCAGAAACGACGATTCGAATCCGTTTAGTGCGCAAGCCGCAAAGCTTTGTCCAAAGCTGACAGAAAAAAGTACTCACCCCACATGACGCTCTCATCGACACCGAGCTTTTTGCGTTGGTGGTAAATCCCGTGTTTGAGGATGCCTTCCCAGCCCGGGGTTTCGTTGGCCAAAAACTCTGGGCCGAGCAGCGTGTTGAGAATTACGAAAGCGTATTCTCGATAATAATTGGCCTTTGAGGGTTCAGTAGCGGTCTGGGAAAGTTCGAGCAATCCTGTCGCGGCGATGGCGGCAGCGGAGCTTTCGCAGGCCTGAGCTGGATTTGGTTCTTCCCAATCGTTAGGGGGAATCCCATGCGCTGGAGTCCGCTCGATGTAGAAGTCGGCACAACGCTGGGCGGTATCCAGGAACCTGGCGTCTTGGGTAAATTGATAGGCCGTAGTAAAACCGTGGATAGCCCACGTTTGTCCTCGTGCCCAACTCGAATCGTTGCGCCATCCTTGATGGGTTGTTTGCTGCAAAAACTCGCCGGTTCCGATGTCAAAGAGACCTTCATGGGAAGTGCTCGCATCGCCCCGGATCAAAAAACGGCGGGTGGTGAGGCAATGGTCGATGGCGACCTGCAGTAAGGAGGTGTCTTCGGTTTGTTGAGCCGCGTAAAAGATAATCCCGACGTTCATCATGATGTCGATGAAGATACTGTCTTGGGATACGAAGGAGCGCAGGTATCGGCCCTTAGGCTGAAATCGGAGGGCCAAAGTTTTGCCCGCATCGATGACCACTTGGTTTTTGGCAGAGTCGCCCGTCAGGTCGTACCACGCTTTCCAGGTCGGCAGGAAGAGGAAGCCCAGGTCGTGTACGTTACGATCCGTCTTGCGATGTTCGATCAGCCGGGAATAGTGCTCGGCCCTTTCCTGCCACCAGGCATCGTCGGAGTGGCGATATAAGATCCAGAGCATGCCTCCAAGGAAGCCTTCGCACCAGTTAGTCCACGCTTCCGAGTCGTGCTTCCATTTGCCCTTTACTGTATACAACGGAAAATAGCCGGGATGCTGAGTAATCAGATGGCGCAATTGCCTCCCTGAAAACTCCAGCGCCGTTTGGGCTCGCTGTTTAAACGCGTTTGTCGTTTGGACGTTCATGGCAGATTTTCATGGGCCTTTGCCCACCAGGAAGTCTTCTTCCCGATATGCAGTTGGATCGTTTTAAGCTCAGTAAATTCCTCGATGGCAAAGCGGCCAAGTTCACGACCTTGACCGCTTTCTTTGAATCCGCCAAACGGTAGTTCGGGGTAACCCTCCAAAAAGGTGTTAACCCAAACAGTGCCCGCGCGGATGCGCCGGCTAACCGACAAAGCGGTGTCCAGGTCACGCGTCCAGACACTGGCTGACAGGCCATAATTGGTGTCATTGGCAATCTCGATCGCCTGGTCGGCCGTGTCGAAGGTCAGGATTGAAAGCACAGGCCCGAAGATTTCCTCTCTTGCGATCGCCATATCGGGCGAAACGCTCTCAAAAATGGTTGGTTCAATGAACTGCCCATTCAGGATCGAGAGTGCTTTACCGCCGAGCCGAAGTTTAGCGCCTGCCTTTTGACCTTCTTCAATGTATCCGAGGATTTTGGCGTACTGCGCCTCGCTGGCTATGGCGCCGATTTTAGTTTTCTCATCCAGCGGGTCACCAATCGGCACTTGCCGGACCAACTCCACGAGCTCGCTCACGAACTGTTCGACAATCGGCCGCTGAACGACTATACGACTCCCGCTGTTGCAGCATTCTCCCTGATTGAAGCAAATACCGAACACAGCGGCATCTGCGGCGGCTGGCAAGTCGGCGTCGGCGAAGATGATCTGAGGGTTTTTGCCACCGAGTTCGAGTTCGACTTTCTTAACGTTTTCACGAGCGGCACTAATCACCGCTTTGCCAACGTTCGTGGACCC
>JAFAKL010000457.1 GCA_019235445.1 Verrucomicrobiota bacterium
TAAAGCGGATTTTCTTTTTTTGATTTATCATGATTACGATTAAACAACCCAGCCTGTGTCGTTCGGGGAGTCAGAGGCAAAATACAATCTCAGGAGAGGGGGGACAAGCTTTCCTGTAAGCGGACGTGGTTGAAAAATCGCGAATCCGATTTTCGCCATGGTTTCTGCCAAATCAGCTTCGGTGGCACTGAGAACGCCGGCGGACCAGCGTTGCCTTGACAACCATCAACATCACAGCTTGTCACATATTTGATCGGTGTGGGGGTCGGTTTCCGCTCGCTGGCGGGCGTGGAGCTTGGAGCCGGTGTGGGCGTGCGGCTACTGTTATGGTCCGCAACGGGTGGGGGTAGGTGAATCGCTGCCAGCCTGGTTTGGCTCCGGTGTTATCGGTCGAAAAAAAGTAATCTCGGCCCAGTTTGATAAAATCTTGAGTGGTCAAGCCGTTCCCGCAAAGCGTGTTATTGAGATAGTCATAATTGTTACCGGAGGGCTTCGCTTGATAGTTGTTGTTGCTGGTGTTTCCCCAGACGTAGACCGGGTCAGAGATGTAGCCAGAGCCCATTTCCGGCGCCTGCGGGTATCTGTAAGATCCACGGCCGCCGCTCCAGCCTTGCCCGAGGGCGCGCGGAATCGGGTACTGATTGTAACAGCGATACTCGGTGACCGCGTCACTCAACCAACCAATCGAGCTTTTGCCGCCCCAATTCTGGCTGGCTATTGGACAGAAGGAATTGCCAGTGATGACTCCGGTCCCCCCTCGCATGATTAGCCAGCCTTGCAGATTCGGCGCTGCGTGGTCCGTGTAAGCGTACGGAAAAAGAAAATTGTTATCGTAATACTCCCAATGCCGGGTGCCGAAAGGACTCGAATCCGCCCCGTGACTGACACAGGTCCCGTAAATCATGCAATGCCGCACGACCACGCGCGAGCCGTCATCGCAGTCCAGCGTTTCGTAGGGCTCGTTCTGGAAAGTGCAATCTTCGACATATGTGTTCTGGGTCCCGTTTGGGTCACCGGCCATCCCCATGGTCGAAGGCGTTTTCCAGCGATCAACTTTAGGGCACTTGAACTGGATCTGTTCATCATTCGTTTCCGAGCCGTTGGAAGACCCGGAATCGAAGGTGCAATTCCAGATAACGCCTCCGTTCTGCTCCCAGAGGATCTGAGAAAGAGTGTTTCCTTTGGAGTAAAACCCGCAATCATGAATCAGGATTGGTGACGCGCCGAGCGCGTAATCAACCAGGATGAAATGCTGCTCGTTCTTGCTTCCGATTCCTGAGCCCTCTTTAAAGATGAAATTGGAAACCTCGATCGAGCCGCCGCGAGCAGGGGTCAGATTAACCGCCGGACCCCGGGACTGATTGTCGAGGATGGTGACTCCTCCTTTCGATGCTCCCATCAGCCTGATCGCGGTGTGGCAGTTGACGCCGATTTGCCAGAGGAAGGTTCCATTGGGCACGATGACCGTGTTTCCCGCGGAGGCAGCGTCGATCGCGGCTTGAGTGTCGTAGTCTGAACCGTTACTCTGCAGTATCCCGCCTCCTTGGTTGGTAAAACCAAAAGCATCGCAGAGAATGCAGCAGAAAGAAAAAACGAGGACTTTAAATTTCACGATGAAGTAATAAGACGACGGCCATCGGTTGATTTCCGTGGGAGATTCATCTTGTTGTACATAGGTAGTATAGCCAGCAATCTGTCGCCCTGCTTAAATCCGATCCGCGCTCTATCTCATTGCCGTTCAGGGAAAAAATTCTCGTGTTATTGAATCCTAACTGCGCCAGCTGCTCCAATTCCTTCCACGGCTTTATGTAATATAACTTGTGGCCAAAATTATGAGCTCCATCGTGGATCATCACATAATCCTGACGCGCTATCTCCTCACGGCTATCATTCAGAACTAGCACCCAGGCGTAGCGATAAATGGCAGAGAGAAACCTGAGCGATTTTCTAGATTCGAAGTTTGCCAGGTTCAACCACCAATCGATTTTGAAATAATTTTCAGCGAAGAGCAGATTGTGGCTGGAGAAACTTACCAGGCCTCCGCTTTTGCAGATTCTTTTGATTTCTTTCAGGATTCTTATTCGGTCCAAGTGAGAGAAGCCATCGAAACAATTATAACTTGCCAGGACAAAATCGAAATATCCGTCGCCAAAGATGCTCAAATCTCTTGCATCACGACGAATAAAGGAAACGTTCGAGGGCAGAGGATGAAACTTGCGACGACAGGCCTCGAGCATGTTGTGGGCGTAGTCGATGCCGATATATTCGCGAGCTAAGGGTGCGAAATGATGAGTGGTCCGCCCCGCACCCACGCCGACGTCCAGCATTCTCCCCTTCTTTATTGATTCTTTTATGAGGTTCAGGATGGTTTGCTCTGGCTTTTGAAGATCAGTATCGCTCGCGTATTTCTCTACGACGGATTCCGCATTGTATGTGTTCTGGGGTGACATCCAGATATGAGGAATCAATTGTCCCAAAGCTCGTTGAATGCGTAGCAACATACCCTCTCTGCCTTGAAAATTTTCGACTCCTCGTGACACCATTGCGGCGGGCACGGCACCGAGTCCAAAGTAGAAGAATAGGCATCTCGCCCCGTACCCCCCGCGCCTAAGGCTGCGATTGATTTAGACCGTGTTGCAAGGCCACCTGCAGTGAGCTTTCGACACAGGCTCGAACACGTAGCTACTTTGGGACTTGGGGCAGCGCCCGCCGCAGTGGTTGCCACCAACACTCACTTAGTTTCGGATCGCTTACGACGGCCGAACTTTTGGGGGGTCGGCCGTCGCAGATGTGCAAACCAAACTCTGTTCGTTTCTCAAGCGCAGTTTGGATTCAGCAATCCAGTGGCGCATTCGTTGCCGGACAACGCCTGTAGCCAAGCGACCACCAGCACAAATGGCACTGCGAGATTTCTGCTCCCGGGGTCGAGACGAGAAAGCCTCCGGCCTTGTGCCATCATGCCTTCTTGCTGCTTTGGCTCAAAAAATCCAGAATTTGTTGTGCTTGTTCAC
>JAFAKL010000166.1 GCA_019235445.1 Verrucomicrobiota bacterium
TCTCAGACGACTACTGCAAGCGGACCTGGCAAGAATCTTTTGCAACAAGCGGGCTGGGAGAGGCGCTCGGAAAGGCATCTGGGCCGAGCACGTTCGCCTACGAAATGAAACGCCTATTGCTCTCTTCGTGGGCTCTTGGCAAGAAAACATCGCCGCCCTTGGAGGGAGTCGCTTTTCCGCCACCAAGTCGCGCCGAGGTTTACCCAGCCGGAGAGTTTCCAGATTACGAAGCAACGTTTGAAGAAGGTATTGATTTTTGCAGGCCCGGTTACCCCACTTTCATCAAATACGCCACCGGCATTTCAAAACTCGAAGAGTGGGGACGCTGGAGTAATGGTCCCAAGGTAACGCTCACCTTGGCCAAACCTCTAAACGGCAAGTTCAAGCTGGTACTCGTCGGCGGCGCTTTTGGCAAAAACGTCGGAAAGCCGATCCCCGTAAAAATCGGGCACATGCGAAAAAAAGTAACTTTCTCCGGTTGGCCTCACCCCACCGGTATCCAGACGCTGGAGTTCGCGTTGAGACGACCGGCCACCACGATTGAGTTCACAATCCCGCACCCTACCACTCCAGAACGTGACCATCGTCAAGTAGGTATTGGCTTCTTACAGTTACGCATCGAGCGATTGGAGGAAAGCGCCAATTAACCGTGCGCTTTGTGTTTAGCCTGCCGTGCGGCGGACGCGGCGCGCGGGACTTTCCGAAGTATACCAACGAAGCCATTAAAATCCTGCCACAAGCGGCTTTTCCCGAACATACCGCACCCCGTATCCGGCAAAAGTCTCCCGATCTATGCTCGTCAATCGGTTCACCCTTTGGCCATCGAACTCGACGAAGAGCACGTTTTGGTACGGAATCCAACCGCCGCTCTCCGGGCTGTAGATTCCTTGCTGATCGCTGCCTAAGGTTACAAGCTTTGATGCTCCCGGTTCGCCCTTGTACACCGGATCCAGCCACACCGCATTGGAGTTGTAAGCTGTTTCTACAAATAAGCTTGGCATCGTCGGGGCAACCCCGGAATACCACACCCCTATTCTCATCCCTTTCATCTTAACCACGAAATGCGTCGGTTTTCTTACCGCAGGCAAAATCTTTTTAAGCCCCGTTTCGAGCTTGTGTTCAAACATTGACTGTTCCGAAGCGTAGCGGTTGTACTCCAAACCAAAAACGACTGCCACGCCACACAACAATGCGATGCCTCCATTGCGCAGATACTCGATTCGGTCCGTTCGCCGAAAAAGATATTCTGTCAGTAGGAACAAAATCGATAGATAAAGGACGGGCTGAAAACCCTGTTGGACCATGCGCGACCTGGTGCCGGGGAACCAGGTCGCCGTGGTTGACTCCAGCAGCACAGTGGGCGCAACTAGAGCACAGAACACCGCCAGCGTCAGCATCAGGTCCAAATAGGAAACGGACGAACCTGCGTTAGGCAGAGTCGTCTCCTTCCTTCCGATAGCGATGAAAAGGCAATAAAACACGATTGCGCTAACACCCACGCTTGCCACCAGCAGCCATAAAGGCCAATTCAGGTTTAGTGAACCGATGAGGTCCGACGTATTGTGATGCCAACCAAGATTAGCGATCGAGGTCCCAAACTGCTCCAGAAACAGCCCTGGATCGAGCTGGAAAATACCGCCCATGGACCCTGAAGGCGCGTCCAGACCAGTGAATTCCCGAAAGCCCGTGGTTATCCAAATTTGCAGGAAGAGCACAAATAGAACACCAAAATAAAATGTATCCTTTATGGCTCCGCATGCTGCGGAAGACAAGCGCCAGCCTTCGGTCCTCTCCTGTCGGCGGAACAAACCCAGCAGAAACACGGCAACGGGTACTCCGCATTGAATTGAGTAGGTCGCAAAAGCTGCGAAAAAGAGCAAAAGGCTGATGACGAAGTAATCAGCCAAGGCTCTACCTGAGTCCAAATAACGGCAGTAGAAGTAGACGGACAGGATCGAAAGCCCGAAAGCTATCAACGGGATCCACATGATCTGCTCTATGTATCCTGAGAAGTTCCAGAACAGCACAAGCACACCGCACGCAACAGCGAACTTCGGAAGTCTCGCGCGGCTTATCTGGTCCACCACCAGGTAGACTGAGGCTGCCAGGAAGAGGTCCACGAGCTTTCGCAAAAGGTAAAGCCCTTCGGGCC
>JAFAKL010000236.1 GCA_019235445.1 Verrucomicrobiota bacterium
TCGACTGCTCTGCTCCGTGCCACTTTTCCCGGGGTGTAGAGCGCCGCTTCAATGCGGTCACCGGCCACCTGGTAGGCCACTTCGAGAAGGTCATCCCGCACACTCCAAAGTTCGACCTCACGTTTTGGCTTGCCGGCAACAGAAACGAGTTCCCGTTGCATCTCAATGATCTCGCGAACGAACGGATGGGCGAATTCGATCGCCTTGATAAACTCTTCTTCCGGCAACTGGTCTGCCGCGCCCTCAATCATTACGATATCTTCAAAGGTACCAACATAGACCAGATCGAGGTTACTGAGCTGGCGCTGCGAATGCGTGGGATTAACCACAAATCCTCCATTGATCCTTGCCACCCGGACCGCTCCGATCGGCCCCGCAAACGGTACATCCGACACGCAAAGAGCGGCGGACGCTCCGTTGATGCTGAGAATGTCAGGATCATTTTCGCCGTCGGCACTCAACAAAACGCTGATCACCTGCGTGTCATAAAAGTAGCCTTTCGGAAAGAGAGGCCGCAACGGACGGTCGGTCATCCGGGAGGTTAGCGTCTCTTTCTCAGAGGGCCGGCCTTCGCGTTTGAAATATCCCCCGGGAAATTTGCCGACGGCGGCCGCTTTTTCGCGGTAATCCACGGTCAGAGGGAAGAAATCCTGGCCCTCTTTGACAGAAGTAGCCGACACGGCCGCTACTAGAATGATCGTGTCGCCGGAGCGGACCGTAACGGCGCCATCGGCCAATTTTGCCAGTTTGCCCGTTTCGATCGTCAGATCGGAGGGACCAATAGTTTTTGAGACTCGTTTTTCCATTGCGTGAGCCTCCAAGCGGACAACGCCATCAGCCCTTGCTCGTTGGTCCGAATTCCGAAACGGTCCTCGGAACTCGGACCCAAGACCAAGGCCGCCTGGCGGATCTTAGAGGCAAGGGGCTACTTGCGTAAATTAAGTTTTTCGATGACTGACTTGTATCGATCTTGGGACGTGCGCTTGAGGTAATCAAGCATGCTTCTGCGGGTGGCGACGAGCTTCAGCAAGCCTCTGCGTGAGGAGTGATCTTTGCGAAAGATCTTGAGATGATCAGTCAATTGATTGATTCGACGGGTCAACAGCGCGATCTGGACGTCAGCACTCCCGGTGTCTTTTTCATGAAGCCGAAATGCACTCAGATCGATATTGTCACTCGCTGCCATAGGTCTAAAGAACCCTGAACATAGGATATTACTTTAGACAAGCAAGCGTTTTTACGCCCCTTTTGCCATCGCTACCAGGTCGTCGGCCAGTTCCCCAAATGTCTTAGTAATTAATTTCTCCCCAAGGGTGTTAATATTGATCTCAAGCCCGAGCTTCTCCTCGAGGTGCAACACGAATTCAACAAGATCAAGACTTTGTTGAATCACGTCTCCCGCCTTCATTCCTTCGATATTGTCTCGAGGAACATGCGGAAAATTCTCTGCAAAAAACTCCGCAATCGCATCCAAAACCGCTTTCCGTTCAACCATAGGATTAGCTCAAACTCGAACGCCGCTTCCGCACGCCACGTGAAAGCCAGCTCCCATGGAAAGCCATCGGATAGGCTGGCCCGACCTCGCGCATCCTATGACATTCTTTAATATATGCAAGATGCTCACACTACTCATGTTGGAACACGATCGGAAATGGTTGATCGACGGTTCGAGCGTCGACCGGTCGAGCCCGAGCTTCTTTGCCAGACTCAGGAGCAGCATGATACCAGCCGGATGAATTGCCCAGGCGGCTGGAGGATCCTTTTCAACCTGCAACTCGGTCATCGCCTGCAACACCTGGTTGCGGACCTGACCTTCAAATTGCTCCAGTTCCGCAATACCGAATCGATAATAATCCGTTCCCCAATCCCATCGAATCAACTCGGTCGCGTCGCCGCGCCAGGAGGACAATTTCCCGAGGGCCAGGGCGCCTTCTCCAGGTTCGTCTGAAATCCAGACTCCCGCTGCTCCATCTCCAAAAGTGCAGATGCCCTGCCAATTGGAACGGGTGGTCGATTTCGGGTCGATCAGGGTCGAAGTCGGCTCCATAACCAGAACTAAAACATTCCGCAGTTCCGGGCCGAGATTGTTCACCAGTTGGATCGCGCGCACACTCGCCGTGCAACCGCCATTGCCAAAATCCATCTGGGTTGCGGTTCTCGCAACCAGGCTTCCCAGCCGACGCGCGGCACGTTCCGCAATCCCAGGAAGAAGCAGCCCTTCGCTGGAAACCCCGAACACAGCGTCGAACGAGGGACCGGGAGGCGCAGCTTCGATCTGTTCGGCGATCGCGTTGATCGATTCCTCGATGGCGCGAGCGAACGCAGCGGCATGATCGGTAAACGTATCCATCCAGAGAAACCGCTCTGCATACTGGGTGTGACGTGTTCGGTGCCCGATCAGGAGCAAGCGAACAAAATCGAAAAGCCCCTTCTTTTCGGCCTCGTCAGCCTCAAGAGCTTCGAGTCTCAACGCGATCGCATCAAGCAATTCCTGATTGCTGACCCGAACTCCCACCAGTGGGGCATATATAGCGCGTATGTAACGACTCACAGAATCAGTGCGCGCACCCTAGCACAGGTCCAAAAGGTTTGTCGCCCAGATTTTCATTGCGAGAGATCCTCGATTTCTTTGAGAATTCCTTCAAGAATGGCCCGCACGACAACCTCACCCTTCTGCGGTGTTGCCAATGTCGCGTCACCATATATCCCCGAAACCGAATAAGCACCTTCCCCTTGAAGGTCCCGCGTCAGGCCGCCTTCAGGCGATGGATGATAATCCTTCACCGCCTTGCTCATATCAACGGTCGAAGGCGCGATAGATAACATCATGGAAGTCTCGATTTCGTCGGCGTGTGTTCCGCCCTCCTCCTCTTTCACCACGGCTTCAATCTGCCCAACGAGTTCAAGAACGTTCGTGTACCGGAACTTGATTCCCTCCGCGGCGAGGATCTTTGCTGTCAGCTCTAACGGCTTTATCGTAGATACGCCGGTGTTCAAGCCATAAAATTTTTTCGGACCATAACGGGCCAGACTGCGGCAAATATCCACCATCAAATCGCGAGCTGTCTCCATCCGGAGAGTCGTGGAGCCTGGATATTCAACGAAGGCCGGGTAGTAATGATAGTTGACCGTAGGCGCCACGACCACGGCAGCGCTCTTCAACACTTCGCGCTTGAAGTATTCGGCCAAGATCCAGTCGTTGTTGAGCTTGAGATGAGGTCCGTGCTCTTTGGCTTCGGCACCAATCGGAATGACGATGATGGTTTCCGGACCCAGCACGTTCTCCGCCTCCTGCCAGGTCAGGTCCGCTAGTAGAATGCCGCTGCCTTTGGCAGTGGTCCTCGCCATTCCTCACCTAACGGGCTCAAATGAAAAGCTCCGCCGCAGGCCTTCCCGATTGGGGTCCATCACTCCTCCCGGCCATGCACCTCCGCAGGAGGGCTGGTGGCCTCAACTGCAGTAAAGGTCTCGAGAATCTTGTACGTATGATGTGAGCCTTTTGGCACCACCCAGGAATCGCCCTTTTCCAACAAGACAATCTGGCCTTCGATATGCAGCTCGGCCCTTCCCTCGAGAACGAATCCGACTACCTCGTATTCACGCGCGGTCGGTGGCTTTGCTTCGCCTGACTGCTCGCGTTCCCAAAGGCGCATCGAGAGATGAATTCCTGAGGCGAGATACTTCTGCCCGGAACGGCCTTTAGGCGCGTGGGCCGAACTGACTTTAGTGATGCTTTTGTCTGGCATATTCGGATCTTTCAAATGCGACATGGTAACATGTCTTTTCCAGAGTCGCCTCGATGATCTGGACGATGATCCCGAGATTTTGTTTCGTTAGCTCCCACGTCCAGGGACATCCTGGCTGAATTGTCCGAGGACATAACTGTTGGCAAACGAAGAAAATCCATGATCTTTGGCTGAATGCCATGACGACAGTCACGACCAACCAGAACCGTACTCCGCTCAGAATCGTCGCCGCCATTATCGCCCTCAGCGCCGCTGCCAGCCTCTTCCTCTGCTGGCTCGTCTATTATCATGCGCCAGCCGATGTTACGGGGACCCACCTCCTCTTTCTTCCCGCGCTCAACGCTCTGCTCAACGCCCTTTCCGCCATCGCCCTCGTCACGGGTTTCTGCTTTATCCGCGCCAAACGCCTCCACGAGCACCGGGCGGCCATGTTCACGGCGTTTGTCTTTTCCTCCCTTTTTCTCATTACCTACATCACCAATCACGCTCTCCACGGCGACATGCGCTTTCAAGGTCAGGGCGCGATTCGTTCTGTCTACTTCCCGCTGCTCATTTCGCACATCGGTCTCTCAGTCATTGCCCTGCCGATCATACTCATCACGTTTTTTCTTTCGCTCAGCGGCCGCTTTTCCGCCCACCGGCGCCTGGCCCGATTCACTTTCCCTATTTGGCTCTACGTTTCGGTCACCGGTGTGGTCGTCTATGCCATGCTGGCGGCCTATCGATAACAGCAGCCAACTCTTGGGCTCTGCAGAGATCCAGCTTCACTGGCACCTGCGAAGTGCTACTCAACTCCGCAGATATTTATTCAAAAAATCGAGCGTACGCTGCCAGGCAAGCTTGGCGGCCGCCTCATCATAACGAGGGGTTGTATCGTTATGGAAGCCATGATTCGCTCCTTCGTAGACGTACCCAATATAGTTCGCGTGACCGGCCTTGAGCGCCGCCTCATAGGCCGGCCACCCCTCGGTGATGCGGGTGTCCAGCGACCCATAATGGAGCAGCAAAGGGGCCTTGATTTTCGTGACCTCCTCAGCACGAGGCTGGCGGCCGTAGAAAGCTACGGCTGCACCCAGATCCGGGAGGCGGACGGCAAGATTGTTCACGGTTGTTCCGCCAAAACAGAAGCCCACTGCTCCGATTTTCCCAGTGCTTTCGGGCCGAGCCTTCAACCAGGCGGCCGCGGCCACAAAGTCCTCAAACATTTTCCTTTCGTCAACCGTCTTGAAAAGGGCGGCTGCTTTCTCTTCATCGCCAGGGTATCCGCCGACCGAGGTCAGGCCATCGGGCGCAAAAGCCAGAAAATTCGAAGTTCCCAAACGCCGCGCCACATCTTCAATGTAAGGATTCAGACCACGATTCTCGTGTATTACCAGCACTCCGGGCAACTTTCCCTCGGCATTCGCTGGACGAACAAAATATCCTCGGATGGTTCCGTGGCCCTGCGGCGACGGTACCGTGACATATTCGGCAACAATCCGCTTGTCATTTGCGGCAACTTCCTGCGCCAGAGCGTAATTCGGCCGGAGGCTTTCCCAGATGGCCATGGCCGTCATGCTGCCTGCCGCATACTTGCTGGCGCAATCCAGGAACTCACGGCGGCTGATCTCGCCGTGCACGTAACGATCGAAAACGCTTAGCAGCTGCGGCGGATAATCAGTCGCCTTTTTCCTTTTCATAAGGGTTTTTCTTTCCGTCAGGGGCTTGGAACTCCCCTTAAGTATTCGCAAAATCAAGGTGTGACTATCGGGATTCCCCTTCCGCGAGACCTTGAACGAGCACAGAGCATACCTCGGAGAGCATCTTGCGGGACTCTACATTAAGTCCTAAGCTTTGGGAATCATGGAAGAAAAAGCAGTCGTCTCAACCGTTGGCCCGCTGCCCCGGAGGAGCGTCGGGGAAAGCCTTGATCTCGAATTTGTGCACGTAGGCTTTCGCTCGCTTGGAACCGCCGGGGACGGAGGTAAAGCTTGCAAGGCAGTCATCAAGGAACCGGCCTGGCTTTGCACTCTCCAGCCCTCGGCACCATTGGATGGCTATCTCCTCGAAGCGGGTAAGTTCTCCGCCAGTTTTGCAAAGGACGACCGCATTACACCTGGACTGCAAGTAACAATCGTTGTAACCTGCTCGTAGACAGGAGTTACACGTAACTGGGAGGTATGTGTTTGATTTAGCGGATGGGGACGCGGGAACGGCTGGTTTTTAGAGGGTTCAGGGACACTCCTATCGGATTCTCCACGCCTTCAGACCGTCTTCCTCGTAATCACAAGGCCGCTCGTCGATCACCGGAGGCCGGCCCCCAAACCAGGTTGGCAAGCCGACATCGTATAATCCCAAAATCCGTTCGGCCAAGGTCGGGAACGTGCCAAGAGCCGCTCTCCTGGCAAGATCGAGAGCAACCACTTTCTCCGTTGAGTCCTCGTTTACCAAGACCAGTTCTGATTGCCTGAGCAGAACGAGACGCTTGGGAAATTCCACAACCACTTCGCGTTGATGAAGGATCGGCTCGGGAAGGGTCACGATTTTTGGCAGGAACTTTAAGGAGTGGAAAAAAGATTGCTCGCTCATTTGCACGCCCGCCAGAAGCGAAATGGGTGTACTTCCGCCTGAGGTTGCGAATGAGTCGCGACAAACGAGTTCGCTCACGCATTTTGGTCATCTATTTCGCCGCTGACCTTTATATATTTCATATTTTCCATATTTGTAATAACTTGTGCTAATGGGTCGTGCGTTCTCTTGCTGACGCCCTTTTTGGCTACGCTGCCTTTGCAGAGGAACTGAAGCCGCTCAGACGAACCTGATGCTAATGCCCCCCAGCGAGACGCCGGCGAGCTCGGTCGCCCATGCCTGGCCGGGTGCAATCGGAAACGCGCGCGTTAACGTACCAGTCGTAACGACCTCGCCGGCTGCGAGCGAGGGATTTACCTGATCCCGAGCGAGAATTTCGATAAGATGACCCAATGCGGATACGGGTCCCCCCAACAGGTTCTTCGCGCGCCCCTGGTCAAGCACGGTACCGTCCCGCTGGAGATCGATTTCAAAGCTCGCCAGCGTGCGACTCCATTCCTGGGTGTCTGCTGCGATCGGGTACCGAGGCCCGATAAGAAGCGCGCCATGCAAACCGAACGCTGCGACGGTGTCGGGCGCCGAGAACTGCCATCCAGGAAAAATCGATTGCACGATTTCGAAACCGTGCGCTACCCAGTCGATGCACGTCAGCAACGTTCTCTGGTCCATACCGGAATCTGGCGCGACGGAGAGCCCGAAGATGATCTCCGGCTCTATACGAGGCTCGGCGAGACCCACCAGCGAGAACGTCTCGCCTAGATCGGCCAGGTCGTGCACCGTCCGATCGTAAACAAAACCCCACATCGGAGCGTGCACGCCATATTCGGCCCAAATCGTCTGATTCGTGAAACCGATCTTGCGACCTACCGCTACTTCTCCATGCGTCTCGCGCATCTGTCTCACTGCAGCAGAAACGCGGTAGGCATCTTCGAGGTTGAAGGAAGAAAAGCGCGAAGAAAACGGTGCAATCTGACCACCGGTATTGAGCTTCGCGAAAGCCTCAAAGGCGATTGCTTCAACGTCAACAGGCGCAATTTTTTTACCCTTGCTCATAATAGCTGGCGCTTTTACATCGGAGGGACCCAGAGCAGCAGGTGATTTGAGGACGAGAGGCCAAATCTAGATCCCGAGGATCGTCCCTGGGTTCATGATATCGTCCGGTTAATAGCGCGCATCACGTTCACCGCCTCTCCATGCTCGGCGACCAGGAAATCCACTTTTCCGTAACCCACACCATGCGCTCCCGTGCAGGTACCGTCAAGTGACAGCGCGGGATGAACTAGCCGTTCATCCGTCCGATGGATCACTCCCCTCCCAATCCCCTTCCCACCTTGGTCAGGCAATCAGTTCCAGCGGCCCCGGTCCGCAACCGGAAGCGGGTCTGCGGATGCTTGCTTTCGACGCCCGATTGCACCAGCCGGAGGACAAGGTCACCCGTCCTTCAGTGGATGCGCGAACATCAGTGTGGCGGTGGCCGCGACCAGTGCGCGGAACATCCGCTTATACACAACGAACATTTTATAACTTCAAGTATTTCAGGACCATAGATTTGGTCCGCGGCATTCCAAGAGAAAAGAGAGAAGGAGAGAGAGAACGATCGGATGCCGTCTCCGGTCCATGGGAGAAGGTCAGCAGTCCCGGTTAACGCAGGTACGGATTAGCCTGTTGATCGCGCCCTTCGGCAGAAACAGAGATCATGGCCGAAAACGTTGGCTTGCAAATTAAGCGTCGCGGTGTTCCGCTGAATCACGTTCGTGAGAATTGTATGGGAGATGGTCTGGCACAAGCCTGCAATTTTAGCGTTGATCGACGATACAGGTATGCCCTGAGACATACCTGGGAGCCGCTTTTGCGTCCCAAATTCTGCACCTGGGTCGGTCTTAATCCGAGCATTGCTGACGAACATCAGCTCGATCCGACGCTTCGACGCATTCGCGCCTTCTCCGCTGCATGGGGATACAACGGGTTCATCGTGACGAACCTCTTTGCTCTGGTTTCAACGGATCCAAATCGACTTTACACCGCCCCGGATCCGGTCGGCCGGGAGAACGACTTTTTCATCTCCAAAGCCGCGCAGGAATCGACCGAGATCATAGCTGCCTGGGGAGCGCTCGGAGGTTTTCAGAATCGCTGCCAGGTGGTTTTGGCAATCCTCGCTGACAGTACTGTGATGTGCCTCAAAGAGACCAAAGAAGGCTATCCCAGCCATCCGTTATATGTTGCTGGCTCGACCACGCCGAAGAGGTACAGAGGAGTTCCAAAAGACCTCACGGAACAAATGAAGCCAGCGACTAATAAACTGGATAATGGTTTCTAACTTCTTTTAAAGGGGTTTCTTGAAATCGCTGAAAAAAGCAAACACTGTCCGAAAACTTAGCTGCTGGCAACTCTCTGGTTTTGCAGAGATGTCCTTGCCAGCTTATCGACCGATATCCCGGACTGAGCTACACTTTGAATTTAACGTACAGTCACCAGTGGTCACCATTAAATGAAAAAGCTGCTGTTCGTCTCACTTTTATTTTCCGTCATCGCATTGCTCTTCGCCTGCAGCCCGGCGCCGCCGCCTCCTTCAGCGGCCCCGAGCCCTCCAGCAGCACCGCCCTCTTCAGCGCCGCTGAGTCCTGCGGCAACCTCGAGCGCTTCAGCAACCCCGAGTCCTGCAGCAACGCCGAGCCCTTCAGCAACGCCGAGCCCTTCAGCAACGCCGAGCCCTTCAGCAACGCCGAGCCC
>JAFAKL010000244.1 GCA_019235445.1 Verrucomicrobiota bacterium
AAAGTCGCCGGTTGAGGGAAGAGGAACAAACCGGCTCAGACCTTTTATTTTATGACACTCTATCTCGAACGGACTTTACCGCAGGTAATCTTGTGCGCCATGGCGAATATTAACTTCGCCTGCATTGCAAGTATCGGCGCGCGAAGACGACACAGACGACAAGTCTTCGAGACCGCGAAGTGGATGTGGTTAGCATTGGAAACCATCAGCTCAGCTTGAGCGCGCGAATCAAGTTGGCGGGTAATCCAAATAAGTTGATCCTCAACCGATCTCAGCACGTCCTTTCGGAGAAGAAATCATCGGTCCATATAGTCAGCCTCGTTGGTCTGCTCGTGGCCGCTTTTCCGCTAATACAGACGTCTATGTGCTCCCGCCGTATGCATTCTACCTTGATCTCGATTATCACGGAACATTTCCGCGCGTGGGTAAATCAGATCACCTCTTCACTCAGGAACTAGAGCTCGGCTTACCGTACAGATTTCAGCTGGCAGTCGAGCTGAATCAGGAACTTCAAAACGGCCGCAGTCAGGTCCCGTTTACAACGATTGAAGCCCGTTGGGCACCCGCAAATTGGGGTAAAATTCCATTAAACCCAGCTTTCTTCGTGGAATACGATATTGGCACCGGCAAACAGTACGCGACCCAGCCCGGACAGAACGCAGCACCGGAGAGCGGCGAGGAGTCAAAGCAGAACATCCCAGACGAATATGAAGTGAGGCTGCTGCTTGGACAAGAGATCGGCAAAAACATCGAATTCGCCAGTAACATTTTTTTTGATCAGGCTCTTTGGGCAGACCGAGAAGGCGAGATCGGCTTTTCAACAGCAACTTCGTTCGCGATCCGGGGTGAAGCTCTGAAGGTTGGCTTGGAAACCAGTTATCAGAACATCTCAGGGTCCGGCGCCGGGACTAAGGCGCAGAATATCCTTGAGCTGGGTCCGTCTTTCACAATCAAGCCGAGACCTCACACCAGAATTGACGTGGCACCGTTGTGTGGAATTACTCGCGACTCACCAGACGTCGAACTATTTGTAATTTTTTCCATCGACTTTGGCACTGGCGCTGCGGCGGAAGTCGAAGCACCGGCGGCGAGGGGAGGCCGGCACTAGCCGGAAAGCCGACACGATGAACGCAGTACGGTCAAGAAGCCCACGCTGCGCGAGCGCGCTTACCATTCTCCCCAGGGATCGATAGACGAAGTCGAGTGCGTTTCTCAAGACCGGCCCGGGCGTCGCGCCATCGGCGAGATAGCCGCCTTTGGCGGTTGCCGAGAGGTCACGCTGCGTCCTGGAAGTCGGCAGCTTCTGGGCCGTCGAGACGGTCTGGAAGTGCATGCCAAAGACTGTCGGCGTCCCTGGATAGCCAATGCCATCGTGGCGGTGATCGTTGATCCAGTAGATGACTGCCTGAACCTTGCAGCGGTCCATGTTTTGCTTGACTTTGCGCGTTCAAGAAAAAGGTTATCAAACCGCATCGGTTGATCATATGGTATTTTGGGTCAACCATTTGCTGAGCAATTCGATCAGAAGCATACGCCGTGACTGGGCTTTCGATAGCCGCTGTTGAGACGCTCAGGAGAGATGGGGACATCACTCTGCACCGAGGCCGCATGGGTCTCGATAAATCCCGTGTGCTGCTCCTGGAGTCGCTGTCAGAGAACCTCCCTCCTGGGAGCCTAAAGCGGCTGGAGCATGAATATTCCTTAAAGGGAGAGCTAGACGCTAGCTGGGCGGCTCGACCCGTTGCCTTGGCTCACCAGGAGGGACGGACGATGCTTGTGTTGGATGATCCCGGTGGCGTGCCCCTGGATGGGCTCCTTGGGCGACCGTTGGAACTGATCGAGACCTTGCGTATAGGCATCGGAGTCGCCGCCGCACTCCGAGGGCTTCACGAAACTGGCTTCATCCACAAGGATTTGAAACCGTCTAACATTCTCGTAGACCCTGCGAGTGGCGAAGCGTGGCTGATGGGATTTGGTATTGCTTCCCGCCTGGCGCGCGAGCCTCAGACCGCGGACACTCCCGAAGCTATCGCCGGCACACTCGCTTACATGGCACCCGAACAGACCGGTCGCATGAATCGCTCGATTGATTCGCGAAGCGACCTCTACTCCTTTGGCGTTGTCCTGTATGAAATGCTCACGGGTGTACTCCCGTTCACTGGCTCCGATGCGATGGAGTGGGTTCACTGCCACATTGCCAGGCAGCCAACGCCACCAAACAAACGCACCAAAGGGATCCCTAGGCCGGTTTCACTGATCATCATGAAGCTGATGGCAAAGACGGCAGAAGAACGCTATCAGACGGCTGCAGGCGTTGGAGCTGACCTGACGCGGTGCCTTGCAGAGTGGGAATCGCTTGGACGCATCGAGTTATTCCCTCTCGCCACCCACGACGCCTCAGAACGGCTCCTGATTCCCGAGAAGCTGTATGGGCGTGATCGGGAGGTCGAGACGCTGTTCGAAGCCTTTGAGCGCGTAGTCGCGAGTGGCACTCCCGAACTGGCCCTGGTATCGGGTTATTCCGGTGTTGGCAAATCGTCGGTCGTCAACGAGCTGCAGAAAGCGATCGTCCGTCCGCGCGGCATCTTCATTTCGGGCAAGTTTGACCAGCATAAGCGAGACATTCCGTACAGCACGTTGGCACAGATGTTCCAGACCCTCATCCGCCAGATCCTGGGCAAGAGCGATGAGGAGGTTAGCCATTGGCGGGACGTTATCCAGCAGGCCGTTTACCCGAACGGCAAGCTCATCATCAACCTTATTCCCGAGCTTGAGCTGATCATTGGCCAGCAGCTGCCTGTCCCGGAACTTTCCCCTCAGGAGGCGCAGCACCGATTTCAAACAGTCTTCCGCAGGTTCCTCGGCGTATTCGCCCAAAAGGAACATCCCCTCACGGTGTTCATTGACGACCTTCAGTGGCTCGATGCCGCAACCCTCACTCTTCTCGAGCACCTCGCCGGCCACCCCGACGTCCGCCACCTTCTGATCCTCGGGGCCTATCGGGATAACGAGGTTAGCCCCTCGCACCCCCTGATAACCACACTGGATTCGATCCGCCATGCCAAAGTGACGTTGACAGAGATCGTTTTGAAGCCCCTCGCGCTCAAGGACGTGATCCAGTTAGTAGCTGACGCGCTTCGTTGTGAGCCAGAGCACGTTATCTCTCTCGCGCGCGTGGTGTACAAGAAAACTGCGGGGAACCCCTTCTTTGCGATCCAGTTTCTTACCGCGCTTGCCGATGAACACCTTTTGAAATTCGAAGCACGCGAGGCTGGGTGGAAATGGAACCTGGCGCAGATTCGCACTCGAGGATTTACCGACAATGTCGTGGATCTTATGACCAGGAAACTGACACGATTGCCGGTCGCAACCCAGGAAGCACTTAAGCAACTCGCCTTACTAGGGGACAATGCGGAGATTAGCACGCTGGCGGTCGTGAACGGAGGATCCAAGGAAGACATCCATTCGGCCATGTGGGAAGCAGTCCGCGCGGGACTCGTTCTCGGGCTTACCGGATGCTACAAGTTCCTTCACGACCGAGTTCGGGAGGCCGCCTATTCGCTCACACCAGAGCCGTTGCGGGCCGAGGCCCACTTGCGCACGGGCCGCCTACTCCTGGCGAAACTGACCCAAAAGGAGATTGCTGAGTCGATCTTTCGTGTTGTTAACCAGCTCAACTTCGGCGCGGAACTCATCTCTGACCCAGACGAGAAAGAGCGTGCCGCGAGATTAAACCTTTGTGCCGGACGAAAGGCGAAGGCCTCGACAGCTTACGCGTCCGCCTGCGTTTACCTTTCTGCCGGGATGGCACTCATCTGCAGCGAGGGTTGGGAAACTCTATACGAACTCACCTTCGCATTGTGGCTTGAGCGGGCGGAATGTGAGCTTCTGAGTGGAAACTTCGACGAGGCCGAGCGACTGATTCGTGAGCTGGTTCGGCGAGGCGCGTCAAGAGTTGACAAAGCAGCCGCCTACAGTCTCAAAGTCGTTCTTCACCTCATAAAATCGGAAAAGCCGCAGGGTGTTGCGGCCGCTCTTGAGTGCTTGCGCCTCTTCGGCATCGAGATGCCGCCTCACCCCACTCGCGAAGAGGTCCAAGCCGAGTATGAGATTGTCTGGAAAAATCTAGCAGGACGATCGATCGAAAGCCTGATTGAGTTGCCGTTAATGACTGATCCGGAAATGCATGCTGCGATGCGTGTGCTCGCATTCCTGACCGGCCCGGCACTCTATACTGACATCAACCTCTACTACTTGCATTTCTGCAAGATGGTAAACCTCAGCCTCAAGTACGGAATAAGCGACGCTTCCACCTTCGGTTACGCGGGTTTCGGCGTGATTCTCTGTTTGCCCTTTCAGCGCTATAGCGACGGTCACCGTGTCGCGAAACTGGCTTGTGATCTCGTTGAGAAGTACCGGTTCGCTGGCTACAAGGCGAAAGTGTATCTGTCGATGGAGATGGTGGTTCTCTGGACGCAGCCTATCGAGTTCGGCATCGACTTAATCCGCGCCGCCTTCCGCGCCGGCGTTGAGTCGGGCGATCTTTCCTTTGCTTGTTACAGTTGCATGCATCTCGTCACTGACCTCCTTACCCAAGGAGTGCACCTCGATGACGTGTGGCGGGAATCCGAAGCGTGCCTGGACTTTGTCCGCAAAGGGAAATACCGGGATGCTGCCGAAGTCATCATCAGCCAGCAACAATTCATCCGCAACATGCGTGGGCAGACCGAGACTTTTTCCACCTTCAGCGACGCGAACTTTGACGAAAAGAGCTTTGAAGCCCGGTTGACCGAGGACCGGATGACCGTCATGGTCAACCGGTATTGGATTCTCAAGGTTCAGGCTCGATTTATGTCCGGCGACTACCGCGAAGCCCTTGCCGCAGCGGACAAAGCAAAGCAGTTGCTCTGGTCTTCGGAAGCATTTATCCAATCGTTTGACTACCGTTATTATACTGCACTGACCATTGCGGCGGTTTATGAAACGGCCGGTCCAGGCCAGCAAGCCGAGTGGCTCCGCACCCTGTGGGCGCACCTGGACCAGCTTCGACAGTGGGCAGAGAATTGTCCGTCTACATTCCTCGACAAGCATGCGGTGATTGCGGCCGAGCTTGCCCGTATTGAAGGCCGTGACCTCGATGCCATGCGTTTCTATGAGGAGGCAATGCGGTCGGCACGCGAGAACGGGTTTGTTCAAAACGAGGGCATCGCGAGTGAATTGGCCGCGAGATTTTATCTGAAGCGCGGCTTGGAAAGAGTAGCCGAAGTTTATCTCCGGTACGCGCGCTCCTGCTACCTGCGTTGGGGAGCATCCGGTAAGGTTAAGCAGCTCGATCAATGCTACCCGCATCAGCTAGAGCCGGCGTCTCAGCAGGCCGGCACTGCAATAACTGCGCCGGTTGACCAACTCGACTTGACGCAAGAAGACATCGATCGACGCAAGGCTGAAGAAGCTCTGCGAGCAAGCGAAGAGCGGTGGCGCAAGCTGTTTGAGAATGCTTCGGCAGGGATTGCATTGACTGCTCCAGACGGCCACTACGTTGCGGCAAACCTGGCTTTTCAGAAAATGCTCGGCTATACGGAAGAAGAACTCCAAAGACTGACTGCTTTGCAGGTCACCTATGAAGAGGACCGTGCCAGTACCGCAGCGCGTCTGGCAGAGGCGGAGGAAGAGCGGCGACGAATGCACCGGGTCGAGAAGCGTTACTTGCGCAAGGACGGGGCTGTGATATGGGCGGACGTCAGCACTGTCTTTGTCCCGGCCGCCGGCAGCACGCCCGCGTTTTTCGCGGCGGTCATCGTAGACATCACTGAGCGCAAGCGGACGGAAGAGGCTCTGCGTGAAAGTGAACAACGGCTGCAGGACATCATTGACAACACTTCAGCGATTATTTTCGTCAAAGACCTCGAACTTCGTTATGTGTTGGTGAACCGCGCGTATGAGCGTAGACACCATGTTCGACGCGACCAAATCCGGGGTAAAACCGATTTTGACATTCATCCTACCGAAGTGGCCGAAGCCCTGCGTGCGAACGACCGGCGAGTAATAGAAGCGGGCGAGCCGATCCAGTTTGAGGAAACCGTGCCCTCCGATGAGGGCGAACGGTTGTGTGTCGTCGCGAAATTTCTGCTGCGCGAGCGCACCGGAAAGCCGTATGCAGTCTGTGGCATCGCGACCGACATCACGGAGCGCAAACAGGCGGAGAACGAAATCCGTCACCTTAACGCGTCCCTTGAGAAACGAGTCGTCGAACGCACAATCGAACTGGTGCAGTCAAATGACCGACTCAAGCGGGCACAAGAGGAATTGCGTCAACGCAGTGAGAAGGTGCAGAAACACCGCGACGCGTTGCTCGGACTAGCTCACTCCGACAAATCGGATCTCGCCAAAGCGCTTCAGAAAATCTGTACAGTATCGGCTGCCGCGCTTGGGCTGGCGCGCGTCAGTTATTGGTCGCTGCAGGAAGATGGTTCTGCCATTGTTTGCGAAGTCCTTCATCTGCTCCACACCGAAAGCTTTCATGAACAGTGCAAAAGCATCCGGCTGACTATCTCCGATGCTCCGGCATTCTTTGACGCACTAGCTGCCAAAGGTCTTATCGTCGCCGACAGTGCTCTGGAGCATTCGGCCACGAGCAGCTTGGCAGAAAATTACCTCAAGGATCGTGGCATTTCGTCCTTGCTCGACGCGCCGGTCTGGTCAGGCGGCGAGATTGTTGGCGTCCTATGCCACGAACATATTGGCCCTGTCCGCCACTGGTCGCCGGAGGAGATTGACTTTGTTTCAGCGCTTGCGGCGATGGTTTCACTCGCGCTGGAAGAATCGAACCGTGCGCGTTCGGAGCAGCTCTTGCGCGAGAGTGAAGCACGCCTGCGCGAGAGTGAGCAGCGCTTCAGCACGGCTTTTCGCGCCAGCCCGGCCGTCATCACGCTTTCGCGGATGAGCGATGGCAAGTTCGTCGAGGTAAACGACGCGTTTGTCCGATGGTTCGGGCTAGACCGTGCCAGCATTCTTGGCCACGATTCCTTGGAGCTGGGCTTATGGCTGAACCTCGAGGAGCGCCAGACGTTCTGGGCGGATCTCAAACGCTTTGGGTCGCTGCGTGAAGTCGAATGCCAGTTTCGCACCCGCGGGGGCACAATCCATACGGTACTGGTTTCAGCCGACACCGTCGAAGTCGATGGCGAGCCGCATATGCTCGGATTCATCGCCGATTTTACAGAGCGCAAGCGAGTCGAGAACGAGTTGCTTCGGACCTTGGCCAGAGAGAAAGAGTTGGGCCAGTTGCGGAGCAATTTCGTGTCGATGGTGTCGCATGAGTTCCGTACGCCCTTGGGCATCATCCAGTCTTCGGCGGAAATTCTGGAGGATTACCTCGATCGATTAAAGCCAACAGAGCGCGAAGAGCATCTGCAATCAATCCGTAACAACACGCGCCGCATGGCTGCGACGATGGAAGAAGTGCTCTTCATCGGAAGTTTCGATGCGGGCAAGATGGAATTCAGGCCGGCAGCGTTGGAACTGCAGGGACTCGTGCGAAGGCTGGTAGAAGAAGTCCTTTCGGCCACGGACAGGCGATGTCGGATCGAATTGTCGTTTGGCGAAATTCCTGGCGAGATCCAGGCCGACGAGCGGTTGCTGCAACACATTTTCACTAACTTGCTAACAAACGCAGTGAAGTATTCAGACGCTGGGGGCGTGGTGCAGTTCAATTTCAGCCGTGCTGGAGCGGAGATTGTCTGCGCTATCCGAGACCAGGGCATCGGCATTCCAGAGGCCGACCAAAAGTGGCTCTTCACCGCCTTTCATCGAGGCCGTAACGTCTCTGATCGTCCAGGTACGGGTCTCGGGATGGTGATTGTAAAACGCTGCGTCGATCTGCACGGCGGCAAAATCGAGGTGGAGAGCAAGGTGGGACAAGGCACAACCATCAGGGTGTGGCTGCCCATATCGAGCGCAAAGTCCCCGCCAGTGGTCCCCCCTGAAAAGCGTGTAGTGTCGTGGCGTGAGAAAGACACGCCAATACTCAGTCCCAAGTCACCGCCGCCTCCCAGGTAAGAGAAAACGATCTGGAGAAGTTTCACGTGCCTGGATGGTCATGGAGATTACATTTTAAAAAGCTGTTGCTCTCATTACTAGCCTCAGAAATGTGCTTAGCAGGAGTTAACATTTTCCCTGACCCACTAGCAAACGCAGTTTTGATCATTTAATTTCCAACTTCCTCATGCGAACCTGGGCTTCTTTTCGGCGTGTACCACTCGTCTGTGCCTACCGGCCGATTTTCTTGCTCGAAGTACAGGGCTGACCGTGAGTGACGTGAGCGATGAAGAGTCGAATCTTTGGCCTGGGTCGACCCAAGCCCTAGAAAGCATGTTATTAGTGGCAAGGCTGCCAGGATTGCGGTATGTTACCGGGTTGAGACCGGCAAGGACGCTTTTCACCTGGAGATCAGGATTACCATCTCCACACGACTTTGGTAGCTGGGTCTTTCGTTCCATTTACGTTCCTTCGTGGGCACACTATCAAGAGGCATGCGCTGAAATCGAACGCGCAGGAAACTACGCGCCTGCTGGCGCCCGTTCGGGTTCAACGAGAAAGCAAAAACT
>JAFAKL010000272.1 GCA_019235445.1 Verrucomicrobiota bacterium
TGCTGATTATCTTTATTATCACGACCCCGCTGATGGAGAACAGCGTCAACCTTGTGGTACCCACCAGCGGAGAAGCGACTCAGTCGGTCAATCCGTCTCAGGTGCAAACGATTTCGATCGACAAGGATGACATCATGCGACTCAACGGCGAAGTCGTCGAAGCGGCGACGCTGGAAGCACGTCTGCTGGCCCTGCAGGCCGAGAAACCGGAGGCATCCGTGGTCGTCCGCCCGCACAAAGAATTGCCCATCCAGAGATTTATTGAGGTAATGGATATCCTTCAGCGGGCCAGAATTTCGAAAGTAGGTATCCTGACCCGTCCCGACCAGCCGTGAGGAATGGCAGATTTTCGCAGTGAAGATACGGACGGAGGCTACAAAAAGACCTTTGTCGCCATCACGATTGTCCACCTTTTCCTGCTCGGGGGACTCCTGGTGGCGAGCCGGGTTCAATCCAAGAGAAGTGATGACACTGTGGTTTGGATGAACCCTGGGTCTTTCGGCGGCGAGTCGGCGCCTGCGGAATCACAGAGCGGCTCTGTTCAGGAACCCGAGGCGTTGCAGCCGGAGGAATCGGGTCCGGAAAACGGGCAGCAACCGCAACCGGAAGCAAACCAGGAAGAAAAAGCACCGCCGCCGACTCCTCCGCCCGTTCCGCCCACCCCGGTTCCGTTTCCATTGACCTCCGAAATCCCGATTTCAACGCCCAGTCCGACTCCATTGCCAACACCAAATGGAACAGCACGGCCAACGGTAGAACCGACTGCCAAACCGAAACCCAAACCTACTCCTCCGAAGCCTACCCCAAGACCCACGCCTAAGGCGACCCCGAAACCGACCCCCAGGGCGACCCCGAAACCGACTCCCACAGCGAAGGCTAAACCGTCCCCCGCTCACACTGCAGCACCGAAGTCCTCCCCAAAGAACGAGGATGAGTCAAATGGAAAGGCGAAGGTCAAACAGAAGGAGAACACCGGGGAGAAAGAAAAACCAGAGCGTGAAAGTTTCTCCAAGCCCAAACCTTCCCCGGTAGATTCGGAGAAAAATGAAAAACCGAATTCCTCGCCTGAGGCAAGCGTTGCCAAGGCAGAAGCGAGCAAAAGCAAGGGAAAAAAACTGCAAGGCCAGTCGTCCGCTGAAACGGGAACGCATTCACGCGACGGCGCCGGAACGGGGCCCGGTAATAATCGAGGAAGCGATTCAGGAGATTCTGGGCTAGCGGCATACGTGGGAATACTGACCAACCGTTTCCAGGCGGCCTGGAACCAGCCGACCAGCGAGATGGCGCTTGGGAAGATGTTGAAGGTCACCGTAAAGCTCAAGGTTGAGTCGGATGGAACGGTCACCGAATTCGACATCGTTGAAGGCTCCGGGAACACGGTAGTGGATGATTCGGTTCGTGAGGCTGGCAGAAAGATTGCGAAACTGCCTCCACCCCCGAATGGTCAAGCCTTTTCGGCACCGGTGCGTTTTGAACTGGGAAATTGATTATTCAGAATTCAGTATTCACTGACTTCTGTTTCTGACTCCTGGCTCCTCCTCTGCTGCTTGCGCGTTCCTCACCTTCTGCTTTAGTGATCTTTCACTAAAATGGCGGACGCTGAGCGTTATCAGCATTACGAAGTCCAAAGGCGAAGCGACGGTAGTCTGTGGGAATTAGGCCGGGGTGCCATGGGCATCACCTATAAAGCCTTCGACACTAACCTTCGTTGTCCAGTCGCTCTGAAGGTAATCAACCATACGTACCTGAATAGCGAAGTCGCCCGGCAACGATTTCTGAGGGAAGCTCGCGCCGCAGCTGCGCTTCGGCATCAGAATGTGGCGTCGGTTTTTCATCTCGGGACCGATCACGAGAGCTATTTCTACGCGATGGAGTTCGTCGACGGCGAAACCGTCGAGGCATACATGAAACGAACAGGACCGCTTATGCCCCTTGAAGCTTTGCAAATAACGCTGCAGGTTTCACGCGCACTTGCGGCAGCGGCAAGACAGCAGTTGGTCCATCGAGATCTAAAGCCGGCAAATCTGATGCTGGTCGATGAAGAGGGCGACAAGGTGGTGAAAGTCATTGACTTTGGACTCGCCAAAAACGCTAGGAAAGAAGGAGAAGAATCTGGCGCACTGACGCTTGGAGGGGGATTCGTTGGCACTCCCCATTTTGCCAGTCCCGAACAACTCGAAGAGCGGGATATCGATGTTCGCTCGGACATCTATTCCCTCGGAGCAACGCTCTACTACATGATCTCCGGAAGGCCGCCTTACTCCGGCTCAGTTGCGCAGATCATGAGCCAGCATTTTTACAAGCCGATACCTCTTGATCCGCTTCATGCGGCACCCCCGTACGTGGTACAACTGGTCCGGTGGATGATGGAAAAGGATCGTGCCGGCCGGCCACAAACGCCTGCCGATCTGCGTCAGGAGATCGTTCGCTGTATCGAGGCGATGCAGGCGGAGTCCTCCATTGGCCGGCCCGGACGCGCCGCCCTTGAGCTTCGCGAAAAGCCTGAGACGCTCGCGACAGAGTCGTTCTCTATCGACAGGTCAGCTAGTGCTACCGGCCAGACCCTCCTAGCCGGTCGGTACCAGATCCTTCGGAAACTCGGTGAAGTCCTGCAGGGTCGGCGGTTTCTGGCCGACGATCTCCAAACCGATCGTAAAGTCTCCCTCCTGGTGTTCAACCGAGAATTCTTAGCCGACGGAAAACGATTCACTGCACTGGAACATGAGGTGGACCAACTCCGGCGGGCGCCCCGACCTGAATTGCAGACCATTTACTCTCTCGAAAGCGCCGGCGGGCAAAGCTTTCTGGTCCAGGAAAACGTGATCGGACCGGCTCTGGTAGAGATTCTCCGGAGCAGGGGCTCTCTCGGCCTCCCGGAAGCGCTCCTGGTGCTCAAGCTTCTCGCGCCGTTGGCCGACCATGCGCGCGCGAACAATCTCCTGCAATTGGCTCTCACGATTTCCGGCGTCCATCTGATCACCCCGAGGTGGACGGAAGAAGCAATTGACCGAGCGTTGCTGCAGAGGCCCCTCACGGAATGGAACCTGTTAAGCGTCAAGATAGAGCCGTTCGATTTTTCACTCTCTTTTTCTGATTCTGCAACCTGGGCGGGCTCTGCCACACTAGTCGAGACTTCACCCGGCGGTGGTCCGCGCAGTAGCTATCTCGGGATGCTCAGCCTCCTTATCTACGAGCTGCTCGGCGGCCCCAGGAAAACGGTTGAGTCAACCGGCCGCTACACGCCGATCGCGGTTCTTACCGAAGAGGGAAACGCAGTCCTTCGTCGAGGTCTGATCGATGAGCTGGCCTCAGCGGTTGAGATGAGCGACTTGCTCGGAGGACAATTTTCGAGCCAAGCAACTGAAAACCTCTTGGTACCGAACCTGTTGCCTGGCGCCGCCATCACCCGCTCTGGAGGCACCGCGGCTCCTCCGTCCTCTCCGACGCACGCACCGCCGCCGGCGGCAGAGGCTCCTGCTTCGCTCCCCGGCGTAGCGCTACCAGCTCCGCAGCAACTCAGAACGCAAAAATATTCAGTGACAGGTTTGCTTTTGATGTTTGTCACGTTCATTCTGCTGCTTGGGGGACTCGGCCTGGGCGGATACGCGATTTACCACTACTGGATAACGCGACAGATCGCGTGGTCGAGATCGGCTCACCCAAGGTCCACAGCAACGGCAACTCCGCGCCGGGACCTAACACCTGCGCTGATCCCGACGCCCGGCCCGACTGAGGAAGAACAGGCGACTGCGGCGACGCCTGCGCGCCAGACCATCCCGTCACCGGCTCCGGGAGAGGCTGGTCCTGCACCAACGGTGGAGCCGCTGGACGACTTTCAGGTAAAGCTGGCCGCCGCACAGGAACTTGGCAAATCGGGCGATTGGCAGGGAGCCTTGAAAGCCTACCTTGTTTTAATCGATCAATTCCCGGAAAGATCGATTCCCATGAAACGGCTGGACAATTTGCTGGCCGGGTTGCATGGCGCGGAGGGAAAGCTGGATGCCCAGTCCTATGAACAGTCACAGTCTGACCTCCTTCGCGCGGCCGAAAAAGGAATTGTACCCGCGATGCTGACCATCGGCCAATTTTCCCGGGAAAGTAATCCGCTCGAAGCGCTGAAATGGTTCGAAATTGCAGCCGCGAAAGGAAGTACGCCGGCGATGATTGACGCGGGTTTGATGTACTCGAACCGGCACCAGCCAGGTGATGACCGGAAAGCATTGGAATACTTTCTCCAGGCAGCTAACACAGGGAATCGCGTTGGCAAGTATCTCACGGGCGAATGTTACTATTTCGGTAAAGGTACGCAGGTCGACGTGGTGAAAGCGGTCGCTTTCCTGCGGGAAGCAGCGGCTCTGCGCGAACCGAGAGCAATGGATCTGCTAGGCACGCACTTTCGAAAGCTCCGCCAATTTGATCAGGCGCGAAAATATTACGAGGACGGTGCAGCGGAAGGATATCCCCTCTCTCTGTCGAACCTGGCGGTGCTTTATATGAACGGCGAAGGAGTACAGCGGAGCCCTGAGATCGCGGCAAATCTTTTCAAACAGAGCGGGGACAAAGGGGATCCGAATGGTATGTTCTTCTACGCCGGCTGTCTGGAGGAAGGTCTAGGTCTGCAGAAGGATACCAAGGCAGCGGCAGAATGGTTCAGACGGTCGGCGCGTGCCGGAAATATTCGAGCCATCGAGTGGTGTCGGGCAAACGACGTGTCCTTTAAGTAAGGGAGGACAGCGAGCGAGCACTCGAAAGATGCCGTGAGTCATTGTTATTTAAGACATTGATGCGATCGATTAACTATCGGGGAAGCATAGCTTTGCTTTCTCGTCTATCATGCCTCCTACCCCCATCAAGGCCGCGCGGTCCGACAATGCTTTGTACGGTAAAGTCGCGTGGCGGATCATACCCCTGTTATTCGTCTGTTATATCGCGGCCTACCTCGATCGAGTGAACGTCGGCTTCGCAAAACTGCAGCTGCAATCCGATGTTCCGCAGATCAGCGATACCGTATTTGGGCTGGGTGCGGGCATTTTTTTCCTGGGATATTTCGTTTTTGAAGTTCCCAGCAATATCCTGATGGAGAAGTTGGGCGCCCGTCTCTGGATCGCCCGAATCATGATCACGTGGGGATTAGTCTCCACCGCAATGATCTTTGTGAACTCCTCGTGGATCTTCTACGGGCTTCGATTGTTGCTGGGATTTGCCGAAGCTGGCTTTTTTCCCGGGGTCATCCTCTACCTCACCTACTGGTTTCCTTCGCGTCGCCGCGGGGAAATGGTTGCGCTCTTTATGCTGGCTATCGCATTGACGGGTGTGATCGGGGCACCGCTTTCAGGTTGGATTCTTCACCAGTTCAGTGGCAGGGCGGGACTAAAAGGTTGGCAGATGCTGTTTTTACTCGAGGGCATTCCTTCGATTGTACTTGGGATCTTTGTTCCTTTGTTGCTGGCGAACGGGGTGCGGTCCGCTCGGTGGCTGAATGCGGAGGAGAAGCAAATTCTTGAGCAGAATCTGCGAGCGGAGGAGAGCCACCAGGAACATCTTCCCTTCGCTGAGATCTTCTTGAATCCTCGCCTGCTCTTGTTCGCGGTGCTGTATTTCTGTTGCGCCATGGGATTATACGGAACTGGTTTCTGGATTCCGCAATTGATCAAGAATACCGGAATCAAAGATCCTTTAGACATCGGTTTGCTCACCGCGATCCCTTATACTTTCGGAGCTGTCGCCATGGTTATCTTAGGCCGAAGCTCGGATCGTTCGGGAAAGCGCCGACTGCTTTTTGCGATGGCCTCTCTCATGGGGGCTGTGGGTATCGTGATCAGCAATCTGTTCAGGCAAGACACGCTGATCGCGATGATTGGATTGACGATCGCGACAATGGGCATTTTAGCAACCTTTCCGCTTTTCTGGCCGATGCCAACCGCGATGCTCGCGGGCACGGCGGCTGCAGCCGGGATTGCCTGGATCAATTCGCTCGGCAACTTGGCCGGCTTTTTCGGCCCCTCAATCGTCGGCTGGTTCACCGACCTGACAAAGCGGAGCGATTACGGGCTGTACGTTGTGGCTGGGGCGCTTGTGCTTGGTTCATTTTTGGTTTTTGGCTTCGTCCCTCGAGAATTGGGTGCGGACAAGGCGAGCTGACGATCTTGCAGCGAAGAAGATTCGTCCGGCGCAGAAATCGGTGATGATCGACGGGATTCGATTCAGGATTCAGAAGTCGGAAGTCCGCGCACCCTCGATGCTCCCGGAGTCTTCAACTCCTGACTCCTGAATTCTGACTTCTGACTTCTGCTTGAGTCCGCGCTTGGTCTCTCGGCGTATTTGTGCCACTGGTAAGGTATGCGTTTCGGTTACCGCGTCCTTGAACAAGACGGCCATCGATGGCACGAGATTTGTGGACCAGGAAAGTGGATATCGGGTCCTTCGAAGTATCCGCACAAACTCTCCTTTCAGATAGACGGTTCTCGATGCGCTTCGTTTGATGATGAATTTTGTTGAAACCCTCAGAAAACGATCCGAGCTGCAGCCTGGCGTGCCCGCACTGATCGATCGCTGTCTCTCCGGAGACAGAGTCCTGACTTATTCGGGACTGAATCGTCTTGTCGATTATCTTTCTTTTAACTTACGCGAGAAAAAGGTGGTATCCGGTGACCGTGTCCTGGTCGGGATAGGTCCCTCCCAGGAAATGTATGGTTACCTCCTGGCGGCGCTTCAAATCGGGGCGGTACCAGTGCTGTGCGATCATGCAGTGCCGCACAACGAGTTCATTTCCTGGGTAGGTGCTCTTGAACCGAAAGTCTGTATTATTTCCAAGAGAGGATGGATTGGTTCCCATTTCGATGAAGTTCTCAGGAAAATACCGTCAAAGATTTTTGTTGGACTTGTTCGTTCGCAGGCACGATGGCTTCGGCTAGGTAAACTGGGTGGCCTGGAAGAGCAGCCTGGAAGCGCGGCGGCGCTGATTTGCCTGGTTCGCGAAACATCGGGTCATCTCGCACTCAGGGGATGGTCCCAGGATCAGCTGAGACAGAGCGTTCAGCTGCTGGTCTCCCAGTTAAAGCTGAAAGCCGGCGAAATGGATCTTTGCGCTTCGCCGCTTCACCTGCTGGGAAATCTGGCGGCAGGACTGACCAGTATCATTGGAGCGCGCCGGGGAAGAAGCCTTGAACATCAGGTCGAGAAGTTCAAACCGACCCGTACTGCGGCCGGAAGCCCCGTCGTTCGCAGGCTTTTGAGAAAACCGTTTTCCCCATTTCACAGAGTGTTCATCATTGATGCCCCGCTCGAACCGGAGCAAATCGATTATTTCGCCGGCCGCATGCAGCATGCCGATATTGAATTGATTTTTTACGATGATGTCCCGCTCGCTGCGCTTCCATTGAACAAGTACGAGCGGAAAGGAAAAGCGACCCTGGTCGGGAATTTTCATGCCATCGTCGAGGCACGGGTTTCTGCCCGGGAGGAAACGGACAGTTCAGGGGACGGGATGCCTGAAGTTCCGGTCCTTGCGAAGCCGGATCAAACCGGAGAGCTTTTTATCCGGGGCGCTTTCCTGCCGGAGCGGCAGAGGTTTGGCGAGTTTACGAGAGAGAGATTTCAAGCCATGGCCGGCTCTGATGGCGATTGGCGTTCTACCGGCGTGTTTGGATATTTTGACGACCAATCGCGGTTCTGGCTGACTGAGCGGCTGGCGCGTTAAGTTCCCCTGCTGATGCTGACCAAAAGAATAATTCCCTGTCTGGATGTTACGGATGGCCGCGTCGTGAAAGGCACCAAATTTCTGCAGTTGCGCGACGCAGGGGACCCGGTGGAATGCGCCATGGAATACAATCGTCAAGAAGCTGATGAACTGGTTTTTCTGGACATCACCGCTTCTTCGGACAATCGGCGAACGATGATCGACGTGGTGAAACGCGCGGCAGAGCAATGCTTTATGCCGCTCACGGTGGGGGGTGGCATTCGGGCTGCAGCGGATGTCCGGGAGATGCTGCTGGCCGGGGCCGATAAGGTGAGCATTAATACCGCCGCGATCCGGGAACCGGAATTGATTTCGCGATCTGCAGAAGCTTTTGGTGTTCAGTGTATCGTGGTTGCGATTGATGCAAAACGGACTGGTCCAAACCAATGGATTGTGTTCACGCACGGTGGTCGGAATCGGACGGAGTTGGATGCCGTGGAGTGGGCGCAGGAAGTCGAGAGAAGGGGTGCCGGAGAAATTCTATTAACCAGCATGGACGCAGACGGGACGAAAGACGGCTATGACATTGCCCTGACCGCCGCCGTGAGTTCGGCCGTGAGGATCCCGGTCATCGCGAGCGGCGGAGCTGGTAATCTGGACCATCTTCTGAATGTGTTAACCCAAGGGAAAGCGGACGCAGTCCTGGCTGCCAGCATTTTTCATTTTGGGGAGTACACGGTGGGAGAAGCGAAGCGATTTCTCGCTGCGCAGGGCGTCCCGGTCCGCATCTAGTGTAGCCTACACTAGGTGCATTCACGGCATTTGCCGAAGAATTCCAGCGAATGACGGATATCTGAAAATCCGTATCGCTTCTCAATTTTGCGCTCCACTTTTTCCGCCGGACAAGAATCAACCATAAGAGTCACGCGTCCACATTCGGTGCAGATGATATGGTCGTAATGTTGCTTCGGATTAACCAGCTCGTAATAACTGCAGGAACGATTTAAATTCACTTTCTGGGCAACTTGGAGGTTCTCCAGAACGGTCATCACCCGAAACACCGTGGCATAATCTGCGGCGCCGGTTGTGACCTGGATTTCCTCGAGCGAAAGGGGTTTCTCCGCTCGAAGCAGCGTTTCGATGATGCGGATGCGACTCCTGGTAATCCGCATCCCGTTCGCGCGCAGGAATTCAACAATCGCGTTCAAAGACAGCTCCTCCAGAGGACATTGATTCGCGTGTGTCTGCCTGGTCATGAGATTCTGTCAACAGTTTACGTCAGACCCTGGACCCATTCAAGCAAGCGCTGGAAAGTATCGAGAAAGCGCTTCAAGACCTTTCGCAAAAGTGAGATGCGCGGCACAGCTTTCCAGCGCTGCTAATTGTTCCTTGTAAAAGCCTTCATCGTTCAACAGGCGCCGGGCCAGTTCGGCGAGTTGATCGAATGTTCGTCCAATCCCGTGGAGCTCTGGAAAGGCGACTCGTTCCACTGTGCCGTTGCCGCCCACGGTTGGGATCCGGCAGAGCAGACTATCGCCCGCCACCTGGCCGGGTACGGAGCTCAGATCAAACTGCAAGACCAGTCGATGACTGGCCATTAATCGCAGGTACTTTGGGTACGGCAACGGCGCCTGAACCGTGAGTTGATCTTCCGGGAACTTCAAAGACTGTAATCGTTGCAGTCCGGATTTGCGGTCTGGATTGATGACGGTAATCGGGACGGAAAAGGTGCGTGCAGCAGACAAAGCCAAAAGATGGTTGCGCGAAAGAACATTGAATTCCCGTGTCCCAATGAACAAGCCTCGCCGTTCGTTGATGGGCCTCGAAAAGTTCCAGGAAGAATGTTCAAAGGGGTAAGGCGTCGGTAGATGGATTGTGCGTTTGGAGACCGAAGCAAAAGGGGGAGGAGATCAGATGTACTCGACAGACAGAGATCTGCGC